>JAUTXA010000128.1 GCA_030838265.1 Actinomycetota bacterium
CTCGGGTTGCTCGCCTTCGACTGCATCGCCCGGAAGGGTGTTCTCGGGGACGGGATCGTGGCCGAGGTCAGCCGGATCGCGGACTTCGCAGCCGGCGCACCGGTCGCCGGGTTCTACACCTACGGCGAGATCGCCCGGACCCGCGGCGTCAATGGCTTCCACAACCAGACCCTCGTCGTCGTCGCCTTCGCGTGACCTGATGACGGCTCCGTCCGGTTGGGCGACCCAGCAGCTCGCCGAGTTCCTCGCCGTGCTCACCAGCGCGGCAGATGATGAAGACGCGGTGGCCGATGCCCTCGAGCGCTTGGCCGAGTCGTTCGAGGCCGACGCGGGCGCCTTTCTCCGCCAGGGTCGCGTCGCGGCATCGCTGGGCTGGGCGACAGGATGCACGCCCGACGCCGAGGTCATCGCCGCCGCGGCGGGCGACGGTGCCGGAGTCACGCTCACCGGTGTCGGCGCGTGCGAGACGGTCGTCATCCCCGTCGACCGCGACGTGGGCACCACGCTGCTCCTCGCCCGCGCCGGCCGCCGGTTCACCGCGGAAGAGATCGGGCTGCTCCGGGGCATGGCCCGCGTCCTCGCCCTCGGCCTGCGCCTGCTCGGCACCGTGGCGGCCGAGCGCCGCCAGGTGGAGGAGAACCGCGACCTCGTCGTGTCGCTCCAAGAGCGCCAGGCGCTGATGGAGCGGCTGTCGCGGATCCAGCGTGAGATCTCGTCGCGGGCACCGCTGCAAGAGGTGCTCGACGCCATCACGCTGGGAGCGGCCGAGCTCCTGCGCGACGAGACGGTGGCGATGCGGCTGGTTGACGAGGCCGACCCCGGATTCATCGCCCTGGTCTCGAGCGTCGGGCTCTCAGCGGAGCTGAAGGCCAAGCTCGATCGGGTGCCCGTCGACACCGGCGTCGGTGGCCGAGCCACCGTCGAGGACCGACTCGTCGTTGTGGAGGACTACCAAGACTGGGACGGCGCCATCGGTGACCTGGCCGCCAACGGGCTGCAATCGGCCATGGGTGCTCCCGTCCACCTCGAGGGCCGTCCGATCGGCAGTCTGGTAGTGGCGTCCTATCGGAGAGGTCGCACTTACTCCGAGCCCGAGCGCGAGGTCTTGGTCGCCTTTGCCGAGCACGCCAGCCTCGCCCTCAACGACGCCCGCACCGTCCAGGCCATGAACACCGCTCTCGACGTCGCCACCCACCAGGCCATGCACGACGACCTCACGGGGCTGCCCAACCGGGCCTGCTTCTACGACCGCACCGATCAAGCCTTGCGGCAGGCCGCCCGGGACGGCACCAGCACCGCAGTCCTGCTGTTCGACCTCGACCGGTTCAAGGAGATCAACGACACGCTCGGCCACAAGTACGGCGACCGGATCCTCTGCGAGATCGGCCCGCGGATCCGTCAGGGCCTTCGCGATGCCGACACCCTGGCCCGGCTGGGCGGGGACGAGTTCTGCGTGCTGCTCCCGAGGATCGACGGCCTCGGGGCCGCCCTCGAAGTGGCGGAGCGGGTGATCGGCCTGCTCGAGGAGACGTTCGACATCGACGGCATGAGCCTCGGCGTCGACGCCAGCTGCGGCATCGCCATCGCCCCCGACGACGGCGACAGCGCCGATCTGCTCCTGCAGCGGTCGGACGTTGCCATGTACGTGGCCAAGGATTCGCACGCCAACGTCGTCGTCTACAACGACGCCCTGGACGTGAACACCCCGGCCCGGTTGTCGCTGCTCGGCGAGCTCCGGGGGGCAATTGCCCAAGATCAGCTCGTCCTCTACTACCAGCCCAAAGCAGCCCTCGGTTCGTGCCGGGTCGAGGGCGTCGAAGCCTTGGTCCGCTGGCAGCACCCGCGGCTCGGCCTCATCCCACCCGACCAGTTCATCCCCCTGGCCGAGCACACCGGTCTGGTGAAGCCGCTCACGACGTGGGTGCTCGGCGCCGCTCTCAGCCAGCTCCGCCGCTGGCGCGACGACGCTCTCCACCCCGAGCTCTCGATGGCGATCAACCTGTCGACCCGGAGCCTGCTCGACGACAGCTTCCCGACCGAGGTCGTCACCGCCCTCGAGCGGTGGGGAGTCCCGGCCGGCCTGCTCGAGCTCGAGATCACCGAGAGCGCCATCATGGCTGATCCGGTCCGGGCCCACCGCCTGCTGACCGAGCTGGCCGCCGCCGGCGTCAAGCTCTCGATCGACGACTTCGGCACGGGCTACTCGTCGCTGGCGTACCTCAAGGACTTGCCGGTCGACCAGCTCAAGATCGACCGTTCGTTCGTCTCCCACATGCACGACGACCCCAACGACGCCATCATCGTGCGCTCGGTGATCGACCTCGGGCACAACCTCGGCCTGCGGACAGTGGCCGAAGGCGTCGAAGACCTCGACACCTGGGAGCAGCTCACCACTCTCGGCTGCGACAGCGCCCAGGGCTACTACCTCGCCAAGCCCATGCCGGCCGCCAGCTTCAGCGCCTGGCTGCGGGCCACGGCCCGGACCGAGACCCAGGTCGCCACCTGACGCTGGTGGATGGATGGAGCGGGTGACGGGAATCGAACCCGCGTCGCCAGCTTGGAAGGCTGGAGCTCTACCGTTGAGCTACACCCGCGTGTGGTGTTGTTGAGGTGCCGGAGCACCAGTCGGGGAGGGGGGATTTGAACCCCCGGCCTCCTGCCCCCAAAGCAGGTGCGCTTCCGCTGCGCCACTCCCCGTGTCGCGTCCCCGGAATGGTAGACGGGCCGGGTGGCGCCACGACCACATGTTTGCCCGCCAAAGAACGGGGTTAGGACGGCGTCAGCCCCGGGAAGAGCGGTGGCAGACGAAGGAGCAGGCAGATGGTCATGGCGGTGCTGCGGGTGCTGGAGGGAGCGCTCTACGGAGCGGCGGGCGGTCTGTCCCGCGTCCTGGTCGGCGCCGACCCCGAGGGTGACGACGAACCCTTAACGACTGCCGTGGCGGCAGGCGAGGCGCGAGCCACGACCCGCGCTTGGCCCCGTCTCACCCCGCCCCCGGGACGGCCCACGGCGGCATGACCGATCTAGCCACGCCGGCGGGGCGCGTTGGCACGATCACCAACTACACGTCGACGTCTTGTCCCGACTGTGGCGCCGAGCTGCTCGCCTTCGGCGCCTTCGAGCCCGACGTGCTCATCGCCCGTCACCGCACGCGCGGTGATGGCTGCCCGGCCGCCGAGACGCTCGAGGTGGGTCAGCCGCGGCAGGCGTCGGCGAACACGGCGGCCTCGTCGATGAGGACCACCTCGCCCTCGCGCCTCACATAGGTCACCGGGGTCCCGTCGGTAGCCCACTGGCCCAAGGTCTCGAGGTGCTTGCGCCGCAGCTCGGGGTCGCAGAAGCGATAGACGACACTGCCGCACACCTGCTCCGTCCCGCCGTAGATGTCGACCCGCACCTCGTCGCCGTCGACCTCGACGAATGCCACCCGCACATCCTGGGCCAGCTCGATCGGGTCGACCATGTAAAGGACCGTACGAAAACGACCGCCTAGGCGTCGATGACCCGAACGGGCCATTTTGCGGGCTATCCGTGTCATGGCCAGGCACAGGGGCACCCGGAGGGGCCGCACCGGAAACGGTCGAAGGGATAGGTGGCCAGGCCCGGTAGAGTGACTCCCTCGTATGAAGTCCATGGTTGAGCCCCTCGAGGGCAACAAGGTCAAGCTCACCGTCGAGCTCGAGGAATCGGAGTTCGAGCCGGCGCTCGACGACGCTTTCCGGCGCTTGGCCCGTGAGGTCAGAATCCCCGGCTTTCGCCCCGGCAAGGCACCCCGTCGCCTGCTCGAGGCCAAGCTCGGCAACGAGGCGGCCCGCCAGGAGGCATTCCGGCACTCGCTGCCCGACTTCTACGCCAAGGCGCTGAAGGAGACCGAGCTCGACGCCATCGCCCCACCCGAGATCGACATCACCTCGGGCCAGGAGACCGGCCCCGTCGCCTTCGACGCCGTGGTCCAGGTCAGGCCCCGGGTGTCGATCGCCGGCTACGAGGGCCTCCAGGTCACCATCCCCCGTCCCGAGGCGACCGACGAGGAGATCGACCGCCAGATCGACCGCCTCCGCGAGCAGTCGGGCGAGCTGACCGAGGTCGAGCGTCCGGCCCGCGATGGCGACTACGTCACCATCGACTACACCCTCACCCGGGGCGGCGACACCATCCACGAGGCGAGTGACGAGCTCTACGAAGTGGGGACGGGTGCCATCCTCGACGAGGTCGACGAGCACCTCCGGGGGGCCAAGATCGGCGACATCTTGACCTTCGAGGCCGAGGTCCCCAACAGCGAGCCCATCTCCGTCCGCCTGTTCGTCAAGGGCATCAAGGAGAAGGTGCTGCCCGAGATCACCGACGAGTGGGCCTCGGAGGCGTCGGAGTTCGACACCGCCGACGAGCTGCGCGCCGATGTGGCCAAGCGCATGGCGCTGGTGAAGAAGGTCCAGGCCAACCTGGCCCTTCGGGACGAGGCCCTCAACGCCCTCGTCGAGCTGGTCACCGACGACGCTCCCGAGCCGCTGGTCGAGACCGACCTCGAGCGGCGGGTCCACGACCTGGTTCACCGCATCGAGTCCCAGGGCGCCACCGTCGAGCAGTGGCTCATCGCCACCGGCCAGACCGAGGAGGACGTGGTGTCGGGCCTGCGCGAGGGCGCCGTCCACGGTGTGAAGGCCGACCTCGCCCTCCGCTCCCTGGTCGAGGCTCAGGGCATCGAGGCCACCGACGATGAGGTCGACGCCGAGATCACCCAGCTGGCCGAACGGGTGGGCAGCACGACAGACAAAGTGCGGGCCCAACTCGAGAACGCTGAGCAAATCGAGGCGGTACGCTCAGACGTGAAGAGGGGCAAAGCGTTGGAGTGGCTCCTCGAGCACGTGGAGATCGTCGACGAGCACGGTCAGCCGGTCGATCGGGCCGAGCTGGCTCCAGCGGCAAGCGACCTGGCTGATGTCGCACCGGACACATCCGAGACCGAATCCGACGACCCGGCTCCGGCCGGAGGGAGCGAAGAGTGATGGAGCCCACGTACAACTACCTGGTCCCCACAGTCGTCGAGTCGAGTAACCGCGGTGAGCGGGCCTATGACCTCTACTCTCGGCTGCTCAAGGAGCACATCATCTTCTTGGGCACGCCCATCGACGACACGATCGCCAACCTGATCGTGGCCCAGATGCTGTTCCTCGAGTACGAGAACCCCGACAAGGACATCAGCATCTACATCAACTCACCCGGTGGCGACATCACAGCGCTCTTCGCCATCTACGACGCCATGAAGTTCGTCAAGAACGAGATCTCGACCTTCTGCTACGGACAGGCCGCCTCGGCCGCCGCCGTGTTGCTGGCCGGCGGGACGCGCGGCAAGCGCTTCGCCCTGCCTCACGCCCGCATCCTGATCCACCAGCCCTACGGCGGCGCCGCCGGGCAGGCCACCGACATCGAGCTCCAGGCCAAGGAGATCTTGCGCATGCGCGACCTCTTGAACGCCATGCTCTCCTTCGACACGGGCCAAGAGGCGTCTCGCATCGAGAAGGACACCGACCGCGATTTCATCATGAGCGCGGCCGAGGCCCTCGAGTACGGCATCATCGATGAAGTGATCACGACACGCGAGCTCTTGGCCGTGCCGGCAGCCGCCGGCGTGGCGTAGGCGAGATCGGGGGGAACCGAGCGTGGCCAAGTTCTCAGACACCGGCGGCGAGCTGGTCAAGTGCAGCTTCTGTGGCAAGTCCCAGAAGCAGGTGCGAAAGCTCATCGCCGGGCCAGGTGTGTACATCTGCGACGAGTGCATCGACCTGTGCAACGACATCATCGAGGAGGAGCTGGCCGAGACCTCGGAGATGCGCTTCGAGGAGCTGCCCAAGCCTCGTGAGAT
>JAUTXA010000187.1 GCA_030838265.1 Actinomycetota bacterium
AGGACGAGCAGCGGCAGGAGCTGGTCACCGAGGAACAACGAGAGATACCTCCTCGACCGGCACCGCGTCGCTCACGACCAGGGCGCCACCGGCCACGATCAATCCGCCTCCGATGATGGTCGCCGGACCGGGGCGCTGCGAGAGCAGGAGCCACCCAAAGAACAGCACGCTGACGGGCTCGATGTAGCCGAGGATGCCGACGCTGGTGGCGGTCACTTCAGCCAGGCACGCCAGATAGAGGGCAGTGAGCAGAGCGGTGTGCCCGAGGCCGAGCAACACCAGCCAGGCCCACGCCGAGGCCGGCAGCGCCCAGTGCGCCTGCACGGCGAGCGGGACGAGGAGCATGCCGGCGCCCGTCATCTCCATGAACGACGTCCGCATGCCGCCGTAGGCCTCGGCCAGCGGCTTCGAGGCCACCACCAGAGCGACGAAGGTGACGGCCGCGAGTCCGGCCCAGGCCACGGCGGCCCCGTTGCCACCGTGGGGTCGGGCCACGAGCGCGGTGCCGGCCAGGGCCAGAGCCAGGGCGGCGATGATCCGGGCGGTCAGCTTTTCGCCCAGCACCTTGGCGCCAACCAGGGCGATGCCGACAGGCGCCAGGTAGACGATCAGGATCACGGTGCCAGCCGGCCCGTGCTTGTAGGCCGAGAACTCGGCCACCCAGTGGACAGCCAGGACGGCGGCGGCAAAGGCAACCAAGCCCGGTCGGTACGAGGCCAGGCGGGGACGCTCGGCGTCGAGGCCGCGGCGGGCCCGCACAGCAATGACCAGGCCCAAGCCGGCCGCCGCCAGCCAGACCCGGGCGAAGACCTGGGCCGGCGCGGCCAGCGGGATGTGGCTCAGCACGACGGGGATGGTCCCCCACCCCACGAAGATGGCGATCAGCAACAGGTAAGCCCGGCGCACCGACTGCGAGGGTAGGCGAGGGGCTGAACTTCCGGAATCGCGCTCAAGGTGCCCCTTGCCAGGGTCGAAACCTGAGGTGGCGGTGCGACCCCCCAGTTGGCACCGCCTTCGAACCGGACTGACGGTGGGGCCTGAGGGACCCTCCAACCTCGAAGCCCCGACGATCCCGCCGAGCGTCGGGACCCTTCACTTGGGCTCCACCGTCCCCGGCTCGTCATGGTGCTCCCGGCACCGTGAGATCGGCCGTCGTGGGCCGCGACCGGATGGCTGAGGTCACGGTCAGGTCCGCGCCCTCCGCCCGGTGGATCTCGCTGCGAACCGGCGCGTGGGTGACCCGGTCCCAACAGAACGTGGCGACCTGTCCATAAGGGGGGCTCACGTAGTGGGCGATGACCAGGCGCAGCCGATAGCACCCGGGCGTCTCCTCTCGGACGGCGTAGAGGGGTGGCGCGCCGAGGACGTAGGTGCGCAGGACGGTCAGCTCGGCGTCGACCTCGCTCCCGTAGGGCTGGGCCCGCTGGCCCCGGGTGCAGTGCTGGGCCCCGCTCGCATCGGTCGAGCAGTCGAGGTGGTAGCCGCCGACCACGGCCTCGACCGACCCGAACCCGGTGGCCACGCGGTCGGGGGGAGCCTGGGCTCGATGGGCGGTCGCCGTCACCGTGGTTCCCCGAGCGGTGTGGCGCTCGAAGCTGGCGTCGATGGCCCACGTGGCCAGTCGGCTGCGCCGCCACTGGCCGAGGAAGGCGCGGGCCGCGTCGGGGCTCTCGCCGCGCTGCAGCAGGATGGGAGGCTGGCGGGGCCCCCACCGGTCGAGGGCGCCGAGGGTGAGGGCGGCGGCCACCGCCGCCACGACCAGCGCCAGAAGCACGTTGCGGCCCACCCACGCGAGGCTACGGGCCATGGCCGCCGCCGCGCCTCGTCCCGTGCTCGGATACTGGCCCGACCCCGACGACGACCCGGGTGTGGTGGTCGGGCAGGAGCCGGTCGTCACCATCGCCCCTGACGGGGCGGTCGGGCGCGGCATCTGGTGGACGCCCCCGTCGGGGACTCCGTGGCAAACGGCTGTGGTCTTGGGGCACCCTCGAGGCGACTTCTCCCATCACTACGCCGCGCCACTCCTGGCCGCGGCGGGCTTCGCCGTCCTCGGGTTCTCGACGCGCTACGTCAACAACGACGTCGACTGCCTCCACGAGAAGGCGGTCGTCGATGTCGAGGCAGCGGTGGGCGCCGCCCGCCAACGCGACGCCCAAAGGGTGGTGCTCCTCGGCAACAGCGGGGGCGGTTCGCTGATGGCCTTGGCGCAAGCGACAGCCGGGGGCGAGGGGCGCCGGCTCGGCGATGCCTTCGTGGCCCTGGCCGCCCATCCGGGCGAGGGCGTCTTCATGCTCCAGGTCATCGATCCCTCGGTCACCGACGAGGCGGACCCCTTCTCGGTCGATCCCGAGCTCGACATGTACAACCCCGACAACGGGTGGCGCCCTTGGCCCCAGCCATCGTCGTACGCCGCGGGCTGGCTCAAGCGATATCGGGAAGGACAGCGGGCCCGGGTAGCGCGCCTCGATGCCATCGCCGCCGCCGCCCTCGACGAGCGCGCCTCGTTCGGCGAGCAGGCTCGACAGGTCGAGAAGGGGTCGCGCCAGTGGAACGACCTCCGACGGCGGGCGGTGCACGCCCGCTACTTGACGATCTACCGGACACTGGCCGATCCCGCCTACCTCGACCCGAGCATCGAGCCCGACGACCGCCCTTTGGGGTCGGTCTTCGCCTTCCCTGACCCCCTCGATGCCAACTACGGCTATGGCGGACTGGCCCGGGTGATGACGGCTCGCGGCTGGCTGTCGACCTGGTCGGGCTTGTCGTCGCACGCCGCCCTGGCCGAGACGTTGCCCGCGGTCGACCTCCCCACCCTCGTCATCCACCCAACCGGAGACACCGAGATCCGCAGGGGCCAGGCCCGTGCCATCTTCGACAGCTCGGGGTCCAACGACAAGACCTACGTCGAGATCACGGGCGCCACCCACTACCTCCACAACCGGCGTCGGGAGGCTTTGGACGTCGTCATCGGCTGGCTCCGGGACCGAGGGCTGTGACCGGCCCCGCACCTCTCTAGACTGACGGCGCAGTCACCTGGGGGCGATATGGCGCGGACGGGCACGTTCACCTTTTGCTTCACCGACATCGAGCGGTCGACTGCGCTCCTCGGCGTCCTGGGACCCGAGCGCTACGACCAGACCCTCGAAGGGCTGCGCCGCCTGTCTCGCGATGCCTTCCAGAGACACGACGGCAGGGAGGTCACGGTCGAGGGCGACGGGATGCTCGTCGTCTTCGACCACGCCCCGAACGCCCTGGCCGCGTGCCTCGACCTCCAGCTGGCCCTGGCCGAGGCCGACCTGGCGTTCGGGCTCGACCTTCGGGTCCGCATCGGCCTCCACACCGGCGAGGCCCTCGAGACCGATGCCGGCGACTACGTGGGCATCCCCCTGCACCAGGCCTCGAGGGTGATGGCCGCGGCCAACGGCGGCCAGACCTTCCTCTCCGACACCACCTGGGACGCGGCACGGTCGTCCCCGCTACCCGAGTTCGGCGGGATCGACGACCTTGGTCCGTTCCATCTTCGTGACGTCCCGGAGCCCATCCACATCTGGGAGCTCACCCACGCCGGGCTGACACCGGTCGCGAAGCCCCCAAGGGCGGCGCCGGCCGTGGTGCACAACCTCACTGTCCCGCGCACGTCGTTCGTGGGACGCGCCGACGACCTCGAGCAGCTCGTGAAGCTGGTCGGGCGCGAGTCGATGGTCACGATCACCGGTGCCGGTGGCATCGGCAAGACGCGAGTTGCCCTCGAAGTCGCGGCGCGCGCCACGGCGATGTTCCCCGACGGCGTCTGGCTCGTCGAGCTGGCACCCCTGCAGTCCGGGACACTGGCCGCGGCGGCCGTCGCCCAGGCGGTCGGCGGGGCGCCCACCGGCAAGCAGTCCGTGACCGAGGCGCTCACCGAGCACTTGGCCTCGCGTCGGCTCCTCCTCATTCTCGACAACTGCGAGCACATCATCGATGCGGTCGCCGACCTGGCCAGCCAGATCGCGGCCAACGCGCCCGAGGTCGTCGTGCTCGCCACCAGCCGGCAGCCCCTCGGCCTGCGGGGCGAGCAGGTGTGGCGCCTGCCCCCGCTCGAGGTCGACGTGGCCGGGGGATTCGCAGGCGATGCCGAAGCGGTCCAGCTGTTCGTGCAACGGGCCGCCTCGGGCGACCAGCGGTTCCGACCCGATGCCGCCGCCCTCGCCCGGATCGCCGCCATCTGCCGGCTGTTGGACGGGATCCCGTTGGCCATCGAGCTGGCCGCGGGCCAGGTCGGCGAGCGCAGCCTCGACGTCGTGGCCAACGAGCTCGAGCAGTCGGTCGCCAACCTGGCGGGCGGGTTCCGGACTGATCCGCCCCGGCAGCGGGCCGTCCGGGCCGCCATCGACTGGACCCTGCAGGGGTTGAGCCCGGATGACCTCATCGCCTTCCGCCGCCTCCCGGTGTTCGCCGGCGGCATTCCGCAGGAAGCTATCGGAAAGGTCGTCGGGCTCCACCCGCTCGACGAGGCCCGGGCCGGGCGAGCCTTCGACCGCTTGGCCCGACACTCGCTCGTCGAGGTCGCAGCCGAAGAACCGATGCGCTACCGCATGCTCGAGCCCGTGCGGCAGTACGCCGCCGAGCTGCTCGAGGAGTCTGGCGAACGAGACGCGGTGGCCGAGGCCCACCTCGACTGGTACCTGGTCTTCTTCGGAGACCGGGTGGGCGACCTCAGCCGCATGTTCGCCTCGCCGACCCAGATCGGGACCGCGCCGGAGGAGATGCCGCCGGACGTGATAGCCGAGGTCGACAACCTGCGAGCCGCCCTCGAGACGGCCCGCGCCAGCGCGGACGATCGCTTTCTTCACCTGACCATCGGGTTGGCCGCCGTGCTCCCATCGTGCGGCCACATGCAGGAGGCTCGGAAGAACCTGAAGGACGCGTTGGCTCGACCCGAGGGATACCCGGGCCATCGCTTCATCGCCATCAGCAACGCGGCCTCGCTGGCTGCCGTCCAAGGCGACCTGGCCGAAGCAGGCCGCCTGGTCGATCAGCTCTACGCCATGAAGGAGGCCACGGAGCGGCCCATCTTCCGCGCCCTCATCAACGTCCAAGCGGCGGCCCTGGCCATGGCCCGCGGTCGACCCTTGAAGGCCGAGGCCCAGCTGCGGACCGCCCTCGAGATCTTCGACGAGCTCGGTGACGTGCGCGGCAGCGTCAACGCCCGCGCCAACCTGGCCACGGCGCTGATTCGTCAGCTTCGGATCCCGGAGGCTCGCGCCGAGCTCGAGTCGGTGCTCGCCGCCGCCAAGGGGCTGCGCGAGCACCGAGTGGCCGTCACCGCCGCTTGCAACTTGGCCTCACTTGCCGGGATGACCGGCGACCACGAGGCGGCCCGGGCCGCTTTTTCTGCCGCCATCGACGAGCTGGCGGGGATCGACGACCCCGACCTGCTCTCCCAGATCACGGTCAATCACGCCGTCGCCCTCCACCAGCTCGGTGGTCGGGAGGAAGAGGCCGCAGACCAGTTCCGGCGCGGTGCGATCATCGCTCGCCGCAGCGCCAACTCGAGCCTGCTCGTTACCGCCGCCGAGGGGTTGGCCGAGATCGCCTGGCGGGAGGGCGACCTGGCGGCGGCGACGGAGAGCTACGAGCGAGTGATGGTGACATCCGACGCCAGCGGCCAGCCTGCGGCCCGCAGCCGATCGCGAGGTGCGCTGGCGGCCCTCGCCGCTGAAACGGGTGACGACGCGGGCGCCACCCACTTGCTCGTCGACGCCCTCGGCCTCTTGCCGGAGGGTGATCCGCGCACCGTCGCCTGGCTCCTCCGCTTTGGTTCCCGCGTGTGGGCGGGGCGTGACCCCGAGCGGGCCGCCCGGCTCCTGGGAGCCTGTGACGCGGCGGCTGCTCGCAGCCTGATCTCCGACTGGAGCGACCAACAACGCCAGCAGCTCGAGCTCGAGGTCCGGGCCAAGCTCGGCGACCTCACGAGCGACTTGATCGAGGCGGGCCGGACGCTTTCGGAGGACGAGGCCCTGGCGCTCGCCCGGCCGTGATCAGACGCCGCGGGCCATGTTGGCGAACCGGGTGTAGTGGTCGAGAAAGGCAAGGCTCTCGACGCCCGTGGGCCCGTTGCGGTGCTTGGCCACGATGACCTCCGCCGTGCCTCGATCAGGTGACTCGGCGTTGTAGATCTCGTCGCGGTAGAGGAACATCACCACGTCAGCGTCCTGCTCGAGGCCACCTGACTCTCGCAAGTCAGCCAGCATCGGCCGCTTGTCGGCTCGGGTCTCGAGGCCGCGGTTGAGCTGACTGAGGGCGACGACCGGGACCTCGAGCTCGCGAGCCAGGATCTTGAGACCCCGGCTCATCTCCGACACTTCGACCTGGCGGTTCTCGGCGTTGCCCCGGCCCGTCATCAGCTGGATGTAGTCGATGACGATGAGCCCGAGGCCTTCCCGGCTCTTCATGCGACGGGCCCGGCCCCTGATGTCCATCACCGTGACGTTGGGGTTGTCGTCGATGTAGATGGGGGCCTCGCCAAGGCGGCCGATGGCGTGGCTGATCTTCTTCCAGTCGCTGTCCTGGAGGTTGCCGTTGCGCAGGCGGCTGGCGTCGACCCGGGCTTCGGACGACAAGAGCCGCTGCGTGAGCTCGTAGTGGCTCATCTCGAGTGAGAAGAGCAGGACGGGCGTATTGGCTTCCATGGCGGCGTGGGCCGCGATGTTGAGGGCGAAGCTCGTCTTGCCCATGGCGGGACGGGCGCCGACGATGATCAGGTTGGACTTCTGGAGGCCCGACAGCCGCTCGTCGAGGTCGGTGAAGCCGGTCGGGACCCCGGTGATGGCCTCCTTGCGCTCGTAGAGCTCTGCCAAGCGATCGAGGCTGGGGCCGAGGAGGTCGCGCAGCGGCGACATGGTGTCCTGGGCCCGGCGCTGGGCTACCTCGAACATCAACGACTCGGCCCGGTCGACGGCAGCCGCCACGTCGTCGGGGACCTGGTAGCCCATCTCGACGATCTCGCCTGCCACACCGATCAGCCGGCGCAGGAGGGCGTGCTCCTCGACGATGCGGGCGTAGCGGCCGGCGTTGCCCGTCGCCGGAGTGTTGGCCTGCAGCGACACCAGGACGGCCGGGCCGCCGATGGCGTCGAGCAGCCCGGCCCGGGCCAACTCGTCGGCCACCGTGACCGGGTCGGCCGGCTCGCCCTGGCCGTAAAGCGACGTGATGGCCTCGAAGACGTGGCCGTGGGCCGGCTTGTAGAAGTTCTCGGCGCTGCACACCTCGGTGGCGGCCGCGATGGCGTCCTTCGACAACAGCATGGCGCCCAGCAACGACTCCTCGGCCTGGAGGTTGTGGGGCGGGACCCGGCCGCCGGTGGGCGGTCGGCGGCGACGGGCGTCTTCGATGGACTGGACCACGGCCTGACTACCTAACCGCCCAGCCCTGTGGACTCGCTAGGGGTGGAACCTGGGGATCTCGTGTGAACGAGCGGTGGATTGTCGGTGGCCAGGCGGTGAACGAACATCAGTTCCAACCATACCGACGACCTGTGACGGTCAGCCGGAGGGGACCCGCAGGCCCGCCCCCGACGATCGTGAAATCAGCTGGCGACGACCTCGACGGTCACCGGGAACTCGACGTCGCTGTGCAGCTTGACCGGGACGTGGTGGGTGCCGAGGGTCTTGATGGGCTCGTCGAGCTGCAGCTTGCGTCGGTCGAGCTCGACCCCCGTCTGCTCGCTGACCGCGGTGGCCACGTCGGTGGCCGTGATGGAGCCGAAGAGCTTGCCTTCGGCGCCCGCCCGGGCCTTGACGGTGATGACCGCGGGCACGAGGGTGCGGGCGACCACCTCGGCCGCCTCCCTGTCCTTGGCGTCGCGCAGGTCGCGAGAGCGGCGCATCGCCGCCGCCTGCGCCTGCACACCCTTGGTGGCGGCGATGGCGTGGCCCTTGGGGATCAGGTAGTTGCGGGCAAAGCCGTCAGCCACATCGAGGATGTCGCCCTTCTTCCCGACGTTGTCGACGTCGGCCCGCATGACGATCTTCACTCGTCCTCCCCACCGGTCGCCACGACCTCGACATTTTCGTCGACGGCGCCATCGGGAACGTCGGGAACGTCGACGGCCACGACCGGATCATCGGTGATGACCGAGTCGAGCGTGGCCTCGGCCTCTTCGCCCCGGGGCGGGCGGGGTCCGCGGTCGCCCCGGTCGCCACGGTCACCACGACCGCCGCGCTGACCGGGGCCCCGCTCGCTCATGGTGCGCTGGGTGTAGGGCAGCAGGGCCAGCTCGCGCGAGGTCTTGATAGCCACAGCCACCTCACGCTGGTGCTGGGCGCAGTTGCCGCTCACCCGGCGGGCCCGGATCTTGCCCCGGTCGCTCAGGAACTTCCGAAGGAGGTTGACGTCCTTGTAGTCGACGAACGAGATCCCGTCCTTGCAGAAGATGCAGACCTTCTTGCGACCGCCGCGGCGGGGGGCTTCCTTCGCCCCCCGCTTGGCGCCACGGTCACGATCGTTGTTGCGGGCCACTAGAACGGCTCCTCATCGTTGTCGTACCCGGCGGGCGCCTCGTTGGCGACCGGCCGGCTGCTGCTGGGGCCGCCGCCGCCCTGGGCGCCGGGGCCGGCGCCGTCGGACGGACCGCGGCGCTCGCTCTTGGTGACCTGGGCGGTGGCCCAGCGAAGGCTGGGACCGATCTCGTCGGCCACGATCTCGACGATCGACTTCTTGCCCTCGTTCTCGGACTCCCACGAGCGCTGCTCGAGTCGCCCGCTCACGATGACCCTGGACCCCTTCGAGAGTGATTCAGCCGCGTTCTCGCCCATGTCGCCCCAAGCGACGATGTTGAAGAACGAAACCTGCTCCTCCCAATCCTGGGTCTGGCGGTTCTGCCACCGGCGGTTCACAGCGAGGCCGAAGTTGACCTTGGCCTGGCCGCTGCCGGTGAACCGCAGTTCAGGGTCACGGGTGATGTTGCCGACCACGGTGACGTTGTTTCCGTTTGCCATTTCGTTTTCTCCGTTTTCGCCTTAGCCCGCCTCGGCCACGGGCGCATCGGCAGCCGGCACCGCCGCGGGACGAACCCGCGGGGCGTTGCTGCCCGTCACCCGAATGACCTTGTGGCGGATCACGTCATCAGCGAGGGAGAGCATCCGATCGAGCTGGGCCATGGTGGCCGGCTCGGCCGTGGCCTCGAGGAGGACGTAGTAGCCCTCCCACTTGTGGTGCAGCTCATAGGCGAAGCGCCGGCGCCCCCACCGATCGACCCGACCGGGGTTGCCCCCACCGTCGGTGATGATCTTGGCGGAACGGTCGAGCACCGCTCGGATGGCGTCTTCCTCGAGGCCGGCCTCGAGAATGATCATGACTTCATAGGGCCGCATGCGGCGATTCCTCCCTCTGGACCCGAGACGGTGCCCGGGGCCCCGGTCGGTCCGGGGCAGGGTCTTCGATTGCAGAAGCCTGGTGATGGTAGTCGAAGGCCGGCGATTCGTTCATCCGGACTGAGTATGGCGAGGGGGTGGGACAGCTAACCCGAGTCGCAGGCGCCGCCGACGTCGACCGTCGTGCCCGGGGCCACGCCGAAGCGGGCCAGATCGCCGCTCTTGACCTCGATGGCGGCGCGGTAGGCCTTGCCGGCCGAGTAGGTCCGGCACGGCTCGGCCGCGCAGGGGTCCATATCGGCCACCGCCACCACCTTCTTTTTGTCGTCGACCCAAGCGATCGACAGGGGGATCAGGGTGTTGCGCATCACGAAGGGCACGTCGGAGCTGGCCTTGAAGACGAAGGCCATGGCGTCGTAGCCAGCCAGATCGTGCCGGCCCATCAGGCCCTTCTCGCGCTGGTCGAGGGTGTCGGCCAGCATGGCGCAGAGGTTGTGCGAGCCCGTCTTGGCCTTGACCTTGACCTTCACCTCGCCAAAGCCCTGAACCCGCGATGCCTTGACCAACGCCGGGTTGGCCGGCCTGTCGGCACCGGTCGCGATACACGCCCCGAAGGCCAGCGCCAGCAGGAAGAAGATGGCCCAACGGAGCTGGCGGATGCCCTGCTCGGTGTCGAACTGGGCCACCAGGTCGTCGGCCGTCACGCCGTCTTGCTAGCACCCTCCGACCCGTAGAGGCCAAGCACCCGCGCCGCCTCGTCGCCGAGGTGATAGCTCTCGTCATCGGACGGGAACGCGCCGCTTCTCACGTCGGAAGCGAACGCGGCCATGGCCTCGACGGCGTCGGCCTTGAGGGCGGCATAGCGGCGGACGAACTTTGGGGCGATGCGGTCCTCGATCCCCAAGAGGTCGTGGAACACCAGGACCTGACCGTCGCAGAAGCGCCCGGCACCGATGCCGATCGTGGGGACGGCCACTGACTCGGTGACGACTCGGGCGACCTGGTCGGGCACCCCTTCGAGGACGATGGCGAAGACGCCCGCCTCGACCAGGGCCTGGGCCTCGGCGACGAGGAGCTCGGCCCCGCCCGCCTCCTTGCCCTGCACCCGGAAGCCGCCCATGGCGTGGACCGACTGGGGCGTCAGCCCGAGATGCCCCATCACCGGGATCTCGGCGTCGACGATGGCCCGCACCATCGCCACCCGCTTGCTGCCGCCCTCGAGCTTCACCGCCTGAGCGCCGGCCTTGACCAGGGCGGCCGCATTGAGAACGGTGTCGGTGACGCTCACGTGGTAGCTCATCCACGGCAGGTCACCAATCACCATCGGCAGCGGCGCCCGCCCCGGCGTGAGGCCCCGCAGGCCGCGGGCCACGGCCGCGGTGTGATGGGCCATGTCGGCGACCGTCACCTGCAGCGTGTCGTCGTAGCCCAGCACGACCATGGCGAGGGAGTCGCCGACAAGGATGAGGTC
Source organism: Actinomycetota bacterium (assembly GCA_030838265.1). Classification (GTDB taxonomy): domain Bacteria; phylum Actinomycetota; class Acidimicrobiia; order Acidimicrobiales; family BP-101; genus BP-101. The sequence goes on from JAUTXA010000187.1 coordinate 10,825, forward strand.
GACGCCCGCCTCGGCCGCGATCCGAGCCCCGGGCGCGTCGTAGGCCGTGACCATCACGAGGGGCTCACCCGCCCGGTCGTCGCCTTTTCGCGCCCGGATCACAGGGGCAGTGAGCTGCGATGCCATCTCGGCCTCCTCCCCGTCCAGCGCCACGGAGGCTGCCGGCGGTTGCTACCAGTGTGGGCCGCGAGCGGTACCGTCGGCAAGGTGGAGCGGGCCTGCGAGAACTGCGGCGGCGATGACGACGAGCTGATCCTCGTCCACCGGGTCTACGTGGTGCCGGAGTCGTGGGACACGCCCGGATCCTCGACCAAGGTCGACGAAGCCGAGCTGTGGTGCTTCTCTTGCCGCTCGCAATACCCCCACGAGGCCGTCGAGCCCGAGACCTGACCGCCGCTTAGGGCGGTTTGGTCGTGCTGGTGGCGGGCGGCTTGGTGGTGGTCGTGGCCTTGGGGACGGTGGTGGTCGCTCTTGGCGCTGTCGTCGGCGACGCGCCGGGCGCGGTCGTGCTGGTGAAGTGACCGGCCGACGTGGTGGTCGATCCTCCTGTCGTCGACGTCGAGTACTGCACTCGGCCGGATCGGAGCGAGAGGACCTTGCCCGGGAACCTCGAGACGGACGCGAAGTCACCGCCGTAGTCGCCGTCGCGCATGGCGGCCGTCATGAACCGCCGGAAGATCGAAGCCGGGAAGGTGCCGCCCGCCACCTTGATGCCTCGCACGCTGCGCATGGTGTGCGAGCTGCCCTCGGGGAAGCCCATCCACACGGCGGTCGTCAGCTTCGGCGTGTAGCCGATGAACCAGGCATCGGCGTAGTCGCTCGTGGTGCCGGTCTTGCCGGCGACCGGGCGGCCGATCTGGGCGGCCGTTCCCGTCCCCCGCTCCACCACCTGCTGGAGGCAGAAGTTGACGACCTCGGTCGCCTTCCGGTCGAGGACCCGGGTGGGGTTGGCCCGAGGCCGCTTGAAGACCTTGCCGTCGGCGGTGTCGATCTCGGTGACGGCCAGCGGGTCGATCTGCTCGCCGTCACGGGCGAAGGTCGAGTACGCGCCGGCCATCTCGACCACCGAGACCTCAGAGGTGCCGAGCACCAGGGACGCATTGGGTTGCAAGTCCGAGCGCACGCCGAGGGCATGAGCCATGTCGACCAGGTGGTTCGGCCCCACCGCGTCCTGGAGCTGGGCGTAGACGGTGTTGACCGACTCGCGGGTGGCGTCGATGAGGTTCATGGGGCCACCCCCGAAGTCCTCGCCCTCGTAGTTCTCGACCGGGTAGTCCTTGCCGTTGTCGGCCTTGGGCAGCACCACCCGCTTCGGCGCCGGGAAAGCCGACTCGACGCTGTAGCCCTCCTTGACCGTCTCGGCCAAGAGGAAGGGCTTGAAGGTCGACCCGGGCTGGCGGCCCGTCCCGCCGTAGCCGAGACCGGCAGCCAGGTTGACCTTCGACTTGCCGTAGTCCTTGCCACCGACCATGGCCCGGATGCGGCCCTCGTCGTCGACGGCCACGAGGGCGCCGGCCGGGTCGTTCGAACGGTTGAGCAGGCCGTAGACGGCGTCATACGCCTGGTGCTGCATCTTGGGATCGAGGGTGGTCTTGACCCGGAGCCCCCCGCTGTAGATCTGTTCATCGGTCAGCCCGAAGCGCTTGATCAGCTGCCGGCGGACGTACTCGACGTAGTACTGCGTCCCGTCCTGCGGGTTCACGACGGCGGGGTCCTGCTTCTCCTTGGCTATGACGTAGGACTGAAGCGGTTGGGCGTTGACCTCGTCCCGCTGGGCCGGCGTGATCATGCCCGCCCTGATCATCGACTCGAGGGTGCGGGCCCGCCGGTCGGCCGCCGTCTGCGGAGACAGGTAGGCGTCGGCCAGCTGCGGGGCCCGGATGAGCCCGGCGATGTAGGCGCCCTCGCGGAGGCCGAGGTCCTTGACGTCTTTGCCGAAGTAGGCGCGCGACGCGGCTTGGACGCCGTACGCCCCGCGGCCCAGGTAGATGGCGTTGAGGTAGCGCTCGAGGATCTGGCGCTTGGTGTACTTCCGCTCGATCTTGACGGAGAGGGCAGCCTCCTTGAGCTTCCGCCACACCGTGCGTTCTCGGCCGACGTAGGTGTTCTTCACGTACTGCTGGGTGATCGTCGAGCCCCCCTGCAACGAGCCCTTGCTCCGGAGGTCGTTCACGGTGGCTCGGACGATGCCGACGGGGTCGATGCCGCCATGCTGGAAGAAGTGCCGGTCCTCGGTGGCCAGGACAGCGTCGATCACAACCGGCGGGACATCGCCCAGCCTGGTGCTGACCCGGTCGACGCCCGACGTCAGGGTCGCCAGCCGGGCGCCCGTGATGTCGGTGAGGAACGTGGTCTGGGCCGGTGGGGTCTCGGGCGGCAGGGGCACACGGACCAACACGAAGGCGGCCCCGGCGAGGGCGGTGAAGGCCAGTAGGGCGGCGAGGAAGAGGAGGCGGCGATACCGCCAGAACCAGCTGCGGCGGTGGCGCGCCCCTCGGCGACGAGACCGCGACGGCGAGCGGGAGGGACGGGAGCTAGGCATCGCAGGTTTCGAGACGAACGGGCACGCTACCAACGGCTCCGCCAAGCCGAGGGGCGGTCAGCCTCGGTTCAGATCAGGATCGAGAGCTCCGTTGCCCACCGATGACGAGGCTTCTGGCCAGGTGGTTCCACGAGCAGTCGGGACACACCTCCACCACGTAGCAGGCCAGCTCGGTGGGGCGGCGCGCCAGCTTGGCCAGCTCGGCTTTGGAGGTGACGCAGCGTCCGTGGGCCGGCAGGCGGGGCCCGAACACGTAGCTCACGTGGACCAAGGCCGGGGATTCGCAGATCGGGCAGTCGTCGTCGGTCGCCATCCCGACGTGGGTGGCAGCCCGCAGCAGCTCGGGGTGGGCGTCGCAGACATCGAGCCGTGACAGCCGGCCGCGACGGAACTCGGCCAGGACGGCGTTGCGAGCCAGCCGAAAGTCGATCTGGCCGGGAAGCCCTTGGGCGGAGGCGCCGCGGAGGGCGTCGGGGCGGAAACTCATCCGGCGTCAGGGTAACCCCCACGGCTCATCGAGTCGGAGCCGCTGTCGGCCGCTGTAGCCCGCCGGTCGTCGCCGCTGAGAAGTTGACGAATGGCCACCGGCTGTTCATACTGGGCCTCGATATATCGACCCGATACATCGAACGGCACTACACGAGGAGATCCGTGCTCGAACTGGCCATCCTGGGGCTGCTTAAAGAGCAGGAGCTCCACGGCTACGAGCTGAAGAAGCGGCTGGGCGACACGCTCGGGCCACTGTCGAGCGTTTCCTTCGGGTCGCTGTACCCCGCCCTCAACCGCCTCGAGGCGGCCGGCGCGGTCAAGGCCGTCGAAGCGGCGTCGGCCGCTCCGCCCATTCCTATGACGGGCTCGCTCAAGGGTGTGCTCGTCGCCTTCAGGGCCCGACGGGTCGCTACCCGCGGCAGCCGAGG
>JAUTXA010000228.1 GCA_030838265.1 Actinomycetota bacterium
GGTCGTCGGCATCGACGACTATTCGAAGTACGGACGGGTTACCAAGTCCTACGACGACAACCCCTCGTACCACTTCGTCGAAGGCGATGCCCGTGATGTCGACCTGCTCAGTGGGCTGCTCGAGGACTGCGACCACTTCGTGGCCGGCGCCGCCATGATCGGCGGGATCTCGTACTTCCACACCTACGCCTACGACCTGCTGGCTACCAACGAGCGGATCATCGCGGCCTCGTGCGATGCCGCCATCCGGGCTCACCGGGCCGGCCGCCTCCAGAAGGTCACCTACCTCAGCTCGTCGATGGTCTTCGAGTCGACCGACCGCTGGCCGTCCGTCGAGGGCGACGAGCGACGCGTGCCCCCGCCGCTGTCGTCCTACGGGTTCCAGAAGCTGGCCGTCGAGTACTTCGCCCGGGCCGCCTTCGACCAGTACGGCGTGCCTTTCACCATCGTGCGGCCCTTCAACTGCGTTGGTATCGGCGAGCGCCGGGCCCAGGGCGAGGAGTCCATCCTCAGCGGCAACGTCAAGCTGGCCATGAGCCACGTCGTCCCCGACCTGGTGCAGAAGGTGGTCAAGGGTCAGGACCCGCTCCACATCCTCGGTGACGGTAGCCAGGTGCGGCACTACACCTACGGCGGGGACCTGGCACGCGGCATCGCGGTGGCGGTCGAGCACCCCGAGGCCCGCAACGACGACTTCAACATCTCGACCGACCAGGAGACGACGGTCCTCGAGCTGGCCGAGATGATCTGGCGCAAGGTGAAGGGCGACGGCGCCCCCTTCCGCTACGTGAGCGACGAACCCTTCGAGCACGACGTGCAGCGCCGCATCCCCTCGACCGAGAAGGCCAAGCGGATACTCGGGTTCGAGGCCACCACTGGCCTCGACGAGATGCTCGACGAGGTCATCCCCTGGATCATCAAAGCCATCGACGAAGGCGCGATCTAGCCGGCCAGCCGCCAGATGGTGATGTCGATGTGGACGTGGGTGGCGTGGCGGGGCACGTGGTCGTCGGCCTCGTCGAAGCGAGGCAGGTCGACGACGAAGGACTTGGCCTTGGTGAGACCGGCGCCAGCCATCGTGGTGGGAAGGGCGTCGCCCCGTCCGACATAGAAGACGGGGTGACCCGGGAAGGCTGACCGGAAGCGAATGAGAGTGGCGGCCGTCGCCGTGGGGTCGTCGTAGGTGCTCACCTGGCCGCCGATGAGGGCGACGGGGCCGGCCAGCAGATACGACGGGTCGTAGATGTCGTTGAGCTCGGGGTACTGCCATACGAACACGCCCGGGCCCGAGCCCGCCAAGGTCGATATCGAACGCACCAGGTCGAGGGAGTGGGCGTACTCACGGTGGTGCCGAAGGGGGCCGGCTTGGACCAGTGAGTACACGACGACGAACGCGGCGGCGGCCCCCGCCGCGGCCCGCAGGCCCCGCCGGTTGGCGAGGGTGAGGCCATGGGCCAGGGCGATGGCGATGAGCATCACGACGACGGCCACGCTGAAGGGGATGAACCGGCGCGTCCACCACATCAAGCGACTCGAGATGCGGGCGTCGTAGATATAGAGCGGTGTCACCAATAGACCGGGGCCGAGCAGCAGCCAGAGCAGGCCGCGTCGCATCCGGAGAGCGGCCACCGCCAGCCCCAACCAGGCCAAGACGATGCCGACCGGTGAGAAGAACCAGACGAGGCGCAGCATGTTGTGCTCGTCCCAACTTCGGGCCCGTCCCGATCGCAGCCCGGCCATGGTGGCGTTGCCCACGACGGCGGGGCGGAGGAGAGCGGCGATGAGGCCGAGGCCGGCGAGGGTCACAACCACGAGGGCGGCTCGGCGCTGGCCTCTTGGATCGGTGAACCATGCCCTGGCCTCGAGCCGCGGCATCAGCCACCGGCGCGCCAGCCACCCACCGACCAACAGGGCGGCGACGGCCGCCACCATCTCTGGTGAGGAAGGCACGCCGTTGGCCCGGCTGTAGCGGTGGTGGATGACGTCGGCCTCGACGAAGGCGTGCAGGGTCGGGGGGACGAAGGCGGCGGCGAACCACCACGCCCGGCGATCCCAGCGTCCGCCCGCCAGCAGGGCGCCTCCGGCCGCGGCCACCAGCAGGACGACGAGAAAGCCGTCGGGGCGGTCGACGAAGACGAGGCCGGCCAGCAGGCCGCTGACCGCCGCGGCGAGGGGCCAGTCGCACATGATCGTGACCAGCGCGGTGAACAGCGACCCGAGGACGAGCAGCTGGGCGATGGCTTCGGTTGCCGGGAACTTGGCGTTCCAGATCTGCATCATGTTGACGGCCAACAGGAGCCCGGCGAGTTCGCCGGCGGCGGCGGCCATGGCCGGCGAGGCCACCGTCGACAGAGCGCGGCGCAAGGCCAAGGCGACCACGAGGACGGAGAGGATCCCGAGCAGCGGGTTCACGTTGAACAGGCCCCGTTGCCCTCCGACGTCGTTGGCCGTGGCGAGGGTGGCGGGGTAGAGGTCGAAGAACTGGGTGGTGACGCGATCGGGATGATGCTCAGCCACCCACACCCCGGGGTAGAGGGTGGGCGGGTCGGCGATGAGATCGGTGTGGGGGAGGTGGCGGGCGAGGACGGGATCGGGGATGGCGTAGGAGCCGGTGCGGCTGATGGCGAAGGCGTGCTCGACGTAGACCCCGGGATCCTTGTCACCCACGGCGTAGGGGAAGCCGGGGAGGAACAGGGCGGCACCGACGGCGACGAGGCCGGCCAGGGCCGCCAGCTCGCGGCCGTCCACGGTCAGCGGCGGCACTCCCCACCGGCGGAGGGCCACACCGGTGGCGGCGACGACGACGGCCGTCAGCAGGGCCACGTCAGCCAGGCTGTGGGCCCCGAGATGAGCCAGGAGCACCGAGGCCCATGCCACGGTGGCGGCCAGCAGCACGAGGGCGCCCACCACCGCCTCCCCCGCGCTGAGGCTCGACCGCCCGGCGAGGGCGGCCCGATCGACGTCGCTCAGAGCCCCTCCGCGGAGGCCGGGTCGACCTGCTGGCGGGGTTTGGTGGCTCGCACGATGAGATCGGCCAGCAGGCCGATGGCGATGACCTGGAAGGCGGCGAAGAGGACGAGCAAGGTGTCGACCGCCACCCGGAAGGGATGGCTGATGAGGTCGTAGCCCAGCTTGCCCATCCCGAGCGCGGCCAGCAGCAAGCCGAGGGGCAGGAAGATCCGCAGCGGGTTGTACGACAGCACCAGCCGCACGACCTGGATCAGGTAGCGCTGGGTGTCGGCCCGCCAGTGGAACTTCGACCGGCCGGCCCGGGGCAGGTACTCGATGGGGACGTACTTGACCGAGTAGCCGTTGGCCAAGAACGCCATGGTGATGGTGGTGACGCAGGAGAAGCCGGCGGGCAGCATCTGGAGGTACTGGAGGGCGACATCGCGCCGGAAGGCCCGGAAGCCTGAGTTCAGGTCGGGGATGGGCTTCTCGGCGAGGAAGCTGGCCAGCTTGCGGATCGACCACTTGGCCGGCACGCGCAGGGCCTTGCTCGTGCCCTGCTCCGAGGTGCGTGCACCCACCACCTGGTCGTAGCCGTCGAGCTCCTTGACCAGGGCGGGGATCTGGTCGTTGGGGTACGTCATGTCGACGTCGGTCCACACCACGACCCGGCCGCGTGCTGCGTTGGTGCCGGCCCGCCGGGCCGAGCCCGAGCCGCGGTTGTCGCCGAAGCGGATGAGGCGGATCCCGTCGATGCCCTTGAGCACCTCGCTGCTGCCGTCGGTCGAGCCGTCGTCGACCACGATGATCTCGAACGAGTACGGCGAAGCCGCCATCGTGCTCCGGACCCGCTCGATCTCGTCGACCAGATGGCCGCGCTCGTTGAACACGGGCAGCACGATGCTCACGTCGAGCTCAGGGGCGCCGGCGCCGGCGTCGGGTCCGTCCACGGCACAGGCAGTGTAGTGGCGCCCTCCCGTGCGACTCTGGGAGCGGCGAGCCCTGGCCTGGGTGGATCCGGGCGCTGGGCCATAACCTGAGGCCATGGCCAGCGACGAGCGCCGCACCGACTCGGGTATCGAGATCCGTCCTCGTTACGGCCCCGACGACCTCGAAGGCTGGGACTACGACACCCAGCTCGGCGACCCAGGCCGCCCGCCCTACACACGCGGCGTCTACCCGAGCATGTACCGGGGCCGCCTCTGGACGATGCGCCAGTACGCCGGTTTCGGGACGGCCGAGGCCACCAACGAGCGCTGGAAGCTGCTGCTGGCCAACGGCTCGACCGGCCTCTCGTGCGCCTTCGACCTGCCGACCCAGATGGGCTACGACTCCGACCATCCGCGGGCCGAGGGTGAGGTCGGCAAGGTGGGCGTGGCCATCGACTCGGTCGAGGACATGAAGCTCCTGCTCGACGGCCTGCCCCTCGACCAGGTGACGACGTCGATGACCATCAACGCCACCGCCTCGATCCTCTTGCTCCTGTACGAGCTGGTGGCCGAAGAGCAGGGCGTCGCCCCCGAGAAGCTGGGCGGCACCATCCAGAACGACATCCTGAAGGAGTACGTGGCTCGGGGGACCTACGTGTACCCGCCCCGTCCCTCGATGCGGATCATCACCGACATCTTCGCCTACTGCCAAGAGCGGCTGCCGTCGTGGAACACCATCTCGATCTCCGGCTACCACATCAGGGAGGCGGGCTCGACGGCGGTGCAGGAGATCGCCTTCACCCTGGCCAACGGCATCGCCTACGTCGAGGCGGCCATGGCGGCGGGGCTCGACGTCGACGAGTTCGCCCCCCGGCTGTCGTTCTTCTGGAATGCCCACAACAACTTCTTCGAGGAGGTCGCCAAGTTTCGGGCCGCCCGCCGCATGTGGCACCGCATCATGACCGAGCGCTTCCACGCCCAAGACGAGAAGTCGAAGCTGCTGCGCTTCCACACCCAGACCGGCGGGTCGACCCTCACCGCTCAGCAGCCCGAGAACAACATCATGCGGGTGACCCTGCAGGCCCTCGCCGCCGTGATGGGCGGCACGCAGTCGCTCCACACCAACGGCTTCGACGAGGCCCTCGGCCTGCCCACCGCCAAGGCCGCGACCCTGGCCCTGCGCACCCAGCAGGTCATCGGCTACGAGTCGGGCGTGGCCGACACCACCGATCCGATGGCCGGGTCGTACTTCGTCGAGTCCCTCACCGACGAGGTCGAGGCCGCGGCGTGGGACTACATCGAGAAGATCGACGGCATGGGCGGATCGGTCGCCGCCATCGAGGCCGGCTATCTGCAGGACGAGATCGAGGCCGCGGCCTACGCCTACACCAAAGCCATCGACGACGGCGAGAAGGTCATCGTCGGGGTGAACAAATTTGCCTCCGCCGATGCGCAGCCCGCCGAGGTCTTCCCCATCGACCCCGAGCTCCAGCGGCAGCAAGCTGACCGGGTCAAGGCCCTGAAGGCGTCTCGCGACCAGCCCGCCGTCGACGCCCGCCTGGCCGACGTGGCCGCCGCGGCGCGGGGAACGCAGAACCTGATGCCCCCGATGAAGGAAGCCCTGCGGGTCAAGGCAACCCTTGGTGAGGTCAGCGACGTCCTGCGCGCCGAGTTCGGCGTCTACCAGCCCAGCCGGTAGGCCGGTTCAGCCCTCGCGGAGGGCGTCGCCGATCTCCTGGGCCGACGCGCCCGCCTCACGGAGCCGGCTCACGAGTTCCTTGAGCCGGTCCTGGAGGCGGTCGATCTCAGCCTTGGTCTGCTTGAGCTCGGCCAGGATCTCGGGGTCGAGCGGCAATTACGCCGCCGTGAAGGGGCAGACCCCGTTGGCGGTGTCGGCGTTGGGGACCACGAAGACCTCGTCGCGGCGACTGACGATCTCGAAGCCGTTCAGGACCGATCCGGCGCCCATCGTTGCACCCGCGACCTTCGAGTTGAAGAGCGCGGTGGGCAGCACGACCGAGATCGTGTCGGTGGCCGCGTTGAACGAGCCGCTGAGGGGTGTCAGCGTGGTGCGCGTGGGGTTGTAGTTCCCCAGAAGGAAGCTGTCGCCGCCGGTCGTGGTGCTGGAGGCGTCGATGTAATAGGAAGCACCGCCGTAGCTGAAGGTGAAGTCGAACAGGACACCGTCAGCGCCGGCCGGCTCCGTTCCGGTCCAGTCGGTCACCTTGATGTTGAAGGTGATGGCCGAGGCGGAGGCGTCCCAGCTGAGGCGGCCCTCGGTGACGTCAAGGCTGTCTTCCGAGGGAGTGGGCGTGTTGCCGACCAGAATGACCTCGTTGGCATCGCCGGCCGGGTCGAGGACCTGCGGGCTGCCAGGACCGCACACCAGTGGCGCCGGCGGGGCGGGCACGTTGAGGATGCTGGCGGCGGCCGCCACCACATCGACGAGGCCGGCGCCCTTGTCGAACGACGTCGTCCCACCGGCGTTCAGGGAGTCGGCCTCGTAGGCGGCGCCGAAGGTGAACTTGTACGCGGTGTCCTTCACGACGTTCTCGATCTGGGCGGGCGTCAACGACGGGTTGGCCTGCGTCAGCTGAGCGACGATGCCGCTGATGTGAGGGGCGGCCATCGAGGTGCCCGAGATCGTGTTGTAAGAGTTGGGATCGGCCGGCATGGCGCCGCCGGCGTACCCGAAGGAAGTGCAGACCGGCAGCGTCAAGGTGCAGGCGGCCGTGATGTTGTGGCCCGGCGCCGCGATGTCGGGGTAGGAGTTCTGCAGGCCGGCCTTGCCTCTCGAGCTCGAGGAGTCGAGGCTGCCGTCGCGGGTCCCGGTGGCCTGGTCGTCATAGTTGGCCACGGCGATGACGCCGTCGGTCGGGTCCTGGGCGTACTGGTTCACGCGGTTGTCGCTGCCATCGCCGCCGTCGCCGGTGGCCTCGTCGCCGTTGCCGGCCGACCAGACGACGGTCACGCCGCCCGCCACCAGGCGGCGCTGGATCTTCACGATCGCCGAGTTGGGGTCGAAGTTGTTGGCCACGCCCGCCACGAAGGCCGGGCCCCATGAGTTGTTGACTACCTTGATGGCGGGGCAGGCCGACGCGGCCACGCCCGTGCCGCAGGGGGCGTCGTGGTGTGCGAGGACCCAGTAGAGGCCCTCGCCGCCGCCGTAGACGGACAGGGCGTTGCCGACCGAGAGGCCGACGATGCTGGCTCCAATGGCAGAGCCGTG
>JAUTXA010000284.1 GCA_030838265.1 Actinomycetota bacterium
CGAGCGCCGGGGCCGGGAAATCGCCTACTCCCTCGCCGACGACCACGTGGCTCACATCGTCCACGACGCCGTCGTGCACGCCGGCCACGGAGCTTCCCGGTGAGCGAGGTCCTGGCTGACCAGGGCCACGCCGACCACGCCGTCCTGCACGGTGCCGCCGCCGAGCGGGTCGCCGCCCTCGACCAGCGCTACACGGCGAGCCGGCGGGCCCTCGTCCACGCCCTGCTCGAAGCCGATCGCCCGCTGACGATCACGGAGATCCTGGCCGGCGCCAAGGGTATGCCCCAGTCCTCGGCCTACCGGAACCTGACCGTCCTGTGCGAGGCCGGTGTGGCCCGGCGCCTCCCCGGCGTCGACGACCTGGGTCGCTTCGAGCTGGCCGAAGATCTGGCCGGTCACCACCACCACCTGCAGTGCACCTCGTGCGGGACGCTCGTGGACTTCGCGGCGTCGCCCCAGCTGGAACGGGCGCTGGTGGAGGCGGCCCGGCGGGTCGCGGCGGAGACGGGTTACGAGATCACCGGCCACCGTCTCGACTTCGACGGGCGCTGCCCCGCCTGCGCCTGAACCGGCGCGGCCGGTCGGTCTCCGGTCACGTCCCGGGCCGGCCCCGCCGCCGGCCCACGTCGACCGCCGCCGTGGCGGTGAAGGCGCCGGCGGCCACCAGGACGATGGTGCCGCCGGGGGCGAGGGACGCCGCTCGCGCCAGGGTCAGGCCCACGGCCACCGAGCCCATCCCGATGATCACCGCCCACCGCAGGGTGGCGCCGAACGAGCGGGCCAGGCGCTGCGCCGAGCCGACGGGGAGCACCATCAACGCGGCCACCAGGAGCACGCCCACCACTCGCATGGCGGCAACCACCGTCACCGCGGTGAGGGCGGCGAGGCCCAGGCTGAGGGCGTCGACGGGAAGGCCGGCCACCCGGGCCGCCTCCTCGTCCATGGCGACGGCGAAGAGGGCCCGCCAGATGGCCAGCATCGTGGCCACGATCACCGCGCCCAGCACGACGATGCTGACGGTGTCGGACGGGCTGACGGTGAGCACGGACCCGAACAGATAGGTCAGCACACCTGAGTTCAGCGACCCTGCCAGCCCCGTGAGCACGACGCCGGCGGCGATGCCGGTGTAGAAGAACACGGCCAGAGCCAGGTCGCCGCTGGCCCGCCGGCGCAACCGGAGCCACTCGATGGTGACCGCCCCGGCCACGGCCACAAGCAGCGCCGCCCAGAGAGGACTGACGCCCATGAGCAGGCCGGCGGCGACGCCGGCGAAGGCCATGTGCCCGATGCCGTCGCCCATGAGGGAGAGGCGTTTCGGGACCAGGAACGTCCCGATGAGCGGGGCGCACGCCCCGACGGCCAAGCCCGCGGCCAGCGCCAGCTGCATGTACTCGCGGTCGAAGGGCCACGGGAGGGGCAGGCTCACCTCGGGTGCTCGAGCCACATGGGAAGGTCGTGGTGGTGGACGCCCAGGCTCACGCCCTCGGCCGTGAGATCCGCCGGCGGGCCGTCGAAGACCACCGTCCCGCCCCGCAGCAGGATGATGCGGTCGATGTCGTCGGCCACCGCGCCCAGCTCGTGGGAGACGAGCAGCACAGCCACGCCGTCCTGGTGGCAGCGGGTCACCAGCGCGTCACGAAAGCGGGCCTGGGAGTCGGCATCGACGCCGGCGATCGGCTCGTCGAGCACGAGCAGCTCCGGCTCCGACGCCAGTGCCCGGGCGATGAACGCCCGCTGCTGCTGGCCGCCGCTCAGCTCGACGATGGGCGTGCGGCGGAGCTCGGTCAGGGCCACCACCTCGAGGGCCCGCTCCACCCGGCCGGCGTCCTCCCGCCGGGGCCGGCGCATCCATCCGCGACGGGCGACGCATCCCGAGGAGACGACCTCCTCGACCGTGGCCGGCAACTGGTCGACCACCATCGGTCGCTGGGGCACGTAGCCCACCCGCCACCGGTCCTTGAGGTGGGCGGGCGACTCGCCGAAGAGGCGCACCTCGCCGGCCTGGGGCTCGGTGAGCCCCAGCGCCACCCGTACCAGCGTCGACTTGCCCGACCCGTTGGAGCCGGCCAGGGCGACGAACTCGCCCGGCGCCACGCGCATGCTGACCCCGTCGAGCACGTGGTGGCGGCCGTAGGAGAAGGCGACGCCGTCGACGGCGAGCAGTGGCGCCGGCGCGCTCACCGGCACACCCTCGCGCGAAGGTGCGCCGGTGAATGCCGGCCGGACCGGCCTCGCGGGCCCGCTACCGGCATCCGAGCGCCTGGCGGAGGGCGGCGAGGTTCTCCCGCATGCCTGAAACGTAGGTCCGTCCGGCCTTGGCGTCGTCCGCGGTCAGCCCTTCGAGGGGGTCGAGCACGGCGGTGCGCACTCCCGCCTCCCGTGCCAGGGTCTCGGCCACCTTGGGCGACACCAGCGTCTCGTAGAAAATGGTCGTGGTCCCGCCGGCCCGGACCTTGCGGGCCAGGTCGGACAGGCGCTGCGGCGTTGGCTCCGACTCGGGCTCGAGGCCGGCGATGGCTTCCTGGGTAAGGCCGTAGCGGTCGGCCAGATAGCCGAAGGCGGCGTGAGCGGTCACGATCACCCGGCGGTCGCAGTTGGCCAGGCCGGCGGTGAAGGCGGCGTCGAGGTCGTCCAGCTCCCGGCTGAAGGCGCCGGCATTGGCCTCATACGTGGCCCGGTTGGCCGGGTCGGCATCCGACAGGGCGCCGGCCACCTCGCCCACGATCGTCTTGAGCAGTCGGGGATCGAGCCAGACATGGGGGTCGACGTCGAGCTTGTCGTCACCGGCGCCGGCAGGCCGCAGGCTGCCCAGCGTGCTCAGCACGTCGACCCTGGCGCCCTTGGCCCGCTCCGCCGCCTTTTCCAGCGCGGGCTGGAAGCCCCGGCCGAGGAAGACCACGACGGCGGCGTCCTCGATCTGGTCGACCTGGCGGGAGTTCAGCTCCAGGTCGTGGGGCTCGCTGCCCGCCGGCGTGAGGTTACGGACCTGGACCAGGTCTCCCCCAACCCGCTGGGCTGCTTCGAACAGCGGGTAGAAGGCGGCCACCACCTGGGGCCGTCCGTCGCCGGCTCCCCCTCCGCAGGCCGCGCCGAGG
>JAUTXA010000001.1 GCA_030838265.1 Actinomycetota bacterium
CAAACGGCAGCCAGGTGGGAGCGTTGACGATCCGCATGCCTCCTATCGTACGGAGGCCTCCCCGCCAAGGCGCGCACGCACCCCCGCGGCCACCAGGCTGACGACCTCGTCCTCGCCCCCCGCCCGGGTGATGCCGGTGAGGGCGGTCACTGCCACATAGCCGGCTTCAACCAGCGAAGTGTCGGTGTCGGGTTCGAGCTCGAGCCCGGTGGCCCGCAGCTCGAGCTGCAGGTGGCTGTCGGTGCGACCGGCGAGGGCCATGCGAACGGTGCCGAAGGGCGCCAGCCGGGCCGCCCGGATGCCGGCCAGCTCGTCGAGGGGACGGCTCGGCACATTGACGTTGAGCACGGTCTTGGCCGGCGCCGCGGCCAGCCACTCGAGGCAGGTCACGGCGATGGCGGCCGCCGTCTCGAAGTGGGGGTCGAGCCCGGTGCCGGCGCTGACGGCGAGACCCGAGATCCCGAAGTTGGCGGCGGTCAGCGCCGCCCCCACCGTCCCCGAGTGGAGCACCGATCGACCGGTGTTGTGACCTGGGTTGATCCCCGAGGCCACCAGGTCGGGCTCGGGGCCGAAGGCTCCGAGGCGCGAGGCCATGACGGCGAGGGCCGGAGGGCCGGCCACGCCATAGGCGGGGACACCGTCAAGGCCCTCGAGGTCGTAGGCGATCACCTCGATGCCGGCTTGGTAGTCAGCGGTGCCGAAGCCGGCGCCCGTCCCGCTGCGATCGTCAAGAGGAGCCGCGACCACGACGTCGTGGCCGGCCGCGACGAGGTGCCGGGCCAGGGCGGCGAGGCCGGGAGCATGGACCCCGTCGTCGTTGGTGACGAGGACGCGGGGGCGACTGGTCGCCACCGGCACGGTCAGGCTTGGGTGTCCTCTTCCTCGTCGGGGATGCCGAGATCCCACTCGAGGACGAGGTTCTCTCGCTCGGCGTCGCGCACCACGCGCTCGCGGTTGCGACGGAACTGCGGGTCATGGGGAGGAAGCAGGACCAGACGGGCCTGGGCCCGCTGGCGGAACTCCTCGATCACGGAACGGTCGCCGAACTGCGAGTCGACCTCCCAGTGGGGCGCCACGGGGCCGAGGTAGACGATGCGCACGTGGCCGCGGGGCGGCTGCCGCTCGGCGGCGACCTCTTCGGGCGACTGCGACATCGTTCAGCTCCTTCACAGATTTGGCAGAGGGGCCAGGCTACTCGCAGGCTATGAGCGACCTGAAAAAGTTGGGTCAATCCGTCGGAGTGGTTGCCGACGTACAGAACGTGGGAACCATTTCGCCGGGCGGAGCGTCAGAAGTACCGAACGGAGGACGGATGGACACAGCATGGATGGCTGAGGGGAAGTGCCGGGACGTCGATCCCAGCGTCTTCTTCCCCAGCGACGGAGTGGGCGTCGAGATCGCCCGCCGGCTGTGTGCCGAGTGCCCCGCCAAGGCTCCATGCCTCGAGTACGCCCTCGCCAACCGCATCGACCACGGCGTGTGGGGCGGCGAATCCGAGCGTGAGCGGCGCCGCATCGCCCGCCGTCGCCGCGTGACGCCCCTGCCGCTGCCCCGCGAGCGGCTCTAGCTGTTGGTCGGGGTCTCCTTGGGAGACTCCTTGGGCGCCTCTTCCGGCCCGTCCTTGTGCCCCTCGCTGACGCCGTCCTTGAACTCCTTGGACGCCTGGCCCAGCGATCGGGCCAGCTTCGGCAGTCGAGAGCCCCCGAAGACGAGGAGCACGATCACCAGGATGATGATGAGCTCCGGGGTACCGATCATGTGTCACTCCTTGGGCAGCGCGGCGGCCACCAGGTCGAGGTCGTCGAGTGTCGTTACGGCAAAGGGTACTGCTCCGAGGTTGGCAATCACGGTCGACACGCCGAGGGCGGACCAGGCCGAGAGTTGCTCGCCGACCTGGTCGACCGTGCCCACCAGCCGGCCCTGGCGCCACGTCTCGAGCCCCTCGGTCGGGGCCGTGCCGGCCGGCGCCTGCTCACGGAAGCGCTGGTAGCGGCGGGCCACGTCGGCCTCGTCCTCGCCGACGAGAGCGGTGAGGCCGACCGAGAGGTCGACGGTCGCCGGGTCTCGACCAGCCCGCTCGCAGGCCCGGTGCAAGACACCAAGGCGCTCGCCGTAGTCCTCGGTCGTGATGGCCCACACCGTGTTCCACCCATCAGCGTGGCCGGCGACCACCTCGAGCAGCCGATCGCCCCGTCCGCCGACCCAGAGCGGCGGGGCCGGAGTCTGCACCGGGCCCGGGTTGGCGCGCGCCCCGGCAACGTGGTGGTGCTGGCCGGTGAAGGTGACGGGGCCGTCGTTGGTCATGACGGCGCGCACGATGTCGAGCGTCTCGGCCAGGATGTCGAGCCGGGCGCGGGGCGAGAGGAACGGGATGCCGGCGGCTTCGAACTCGGGCTCGAACCAGCCCGCGCCGAGGCCGGCCACCAGGCGACCGCCGCTGACCCGGTCGAGGCCGGCGAGCTGCTTGGCCAAGACGGCGGGAGGGCGGAAGGGGGCGCAGAGCACGAGGGTCCCGAGACGCACTCGGTCGGTGAGCCGGCTGAGGGCGGCGAGGGCGGCGATGGGCTCGAGAGCGTCGTGGTCACCGGGCGCGCCGCCGTACTTCTCGATCGACAGGAAGAGGTGGTCAGCCAGCCACACCGACCCAAAGCCGAGCGCCTCAGCTCGCCGGGCCCACTCCACGGTGGCCGCCCAGCTCAGCCCGTCGGCACCGGGGATCGAGTAGCCGAACTGGGGCAACGCCAAGCCGAGATCCATCGCGTGCGACAGTACGCGTCAGTGCTCGAGTGCGTGATCAACATCAGCGAGGGCCGAGACGCCGCCGTGCTGGCCGCTCTGGCCGACGACGCGTCGGCCGCCCTGCTCGACGTTCACACCGACCCCGGTCACAACCGCTCGGTCTTCACCCTCGCCGGCGTCGATGTCGAGGCGGCCGCTCGCGCTCTGACCGCGACGGCCGTAGCCCGGCTCGATCTCGGTCGCCATCACGGCGTGCACCCCCGGATCGGGGTGGTCGACGTGATCCCCTTCGTCCCCCTGGCCGGCTCGTCGCTCGACGATGCCGTCGCCGCCCGCGATCGGTTCGCGGCGTGGGCCGCCGCCGAGCTCGCCCTGCCCTGCTTCCTCTACGGCCCGGGGCGGGCGTTGCCCGAGGTGCGGCGGCGGGCCTTTGTCGACCTGTCGCCTGACGTGGGCCCGGCCACTCCCCACCCGACCGCCGGCGCGTCGGCGGTGGGGGCCCGTCCTGTCCTGGTCGCCTACAACCTTTGGCTGGAGCCAGCCGATGTCGCCGTGGCCCGGTCGATCGCCGCCGAGCTGCGGAGCCCCGACGTGCGAGCGTTGGGCTTGACGGTCGGCGACGGGGTGCAGGTGTCGTTGAACCTGGTCAACCCCGAACGATTCGGCCCCGCCGCTGCGTTCGATGCCGTCGCCAGCCGATCTGCGATCGCCCGGGCCGAACTGGTGGGTTTGCTGCCCGCCAGCGTGCTGGCTGGGATCCCTGAAGCCCGGTGGCACCAGCTCGACGTCGAGCCATCACGAACGATTGAGGCCCGCCTGGAGCAGGCGGGCCTCAATGGGGGAAGTGGGGGCGGAGCAGCCGGCGGGTCGTGGAACGCCGGCGACTCCTGAATCGAGTGGCATCACGAGGCGGAAGCCGCACCCGCCCGACGGGCCAGAGCCCGAGCCCGACGCAGCCGCCGTCGCTCTCGCTCGCTGAGACCGCCCCAGATGCCGAACTTCTCGCCGTTGGCCAGCGCGTACTCGAGACAGTCCTCGCGCACGACACAGCCCCGGCAGACCTCCTTGGCTTCGCGGGTCGACGCGCCCCGCTCGGGGAAGAAGAGGTCGGGATCGACCCCCATGCAGTTGGCCTGGTCCTGCCAGCCCCGCTCTTCCTCGTCCAAAGCCTCCATCAGTTCCATCGGTGGCCCTCCCCTCTTCGGCAATAGCACCGATGTAATTACAACAATGTGATGATTGCCTGTCTCAGGCATGAACGCAAGGGGGAACCTGAGAAATGGCCCGCCCGGGCCATATCCGCAGCCAGCCTCGAGACGCGCCGAAAGAGCCCTCCGTCCCCCCCTTTTGCTAACTGGCGCGTAAATCGACGCGGAACCGGTCGATTTCCGCGCCAGTTAGCACAGGGCGAGCGCGACAGAACTGGGCGGCGCGCGGCCGCGGCGGGTTAGTAGCCGGGGGTGAGGTCGGCGGCGTGGAGCCGCCTGGCCATCCCGGCCAGGATCTTGCCGGCGATGGTCGGCACCTCGGCCAGCAGACCGAGGAACTCGCGCTGGCTGATCACCAGCAGCTCGAGCGGCGTCGAGGCGATCACACTCGCATCCCGCGGCTGCGGGTCGAGCAGGGCCAGCTCACCGAAGTAGTCGCCGGGCCCGAGGGTGGTGACGATGCGTCCGTCACGATGGACGTCGGCCTTGCCGTCGATGACGACGTAGAACTCGTGGCCCCGCTCGCCTTCGGTCACGACCGCCTTGCCGGCGTCGATCTTGATGTCGTCGCCCGATTTGGCCAGGGCCTGCAGGTCCTTCTTCGAGCAGGCCCGGAACAGCGGGACCTCGCCCAGCCGCTGCAGGTACTCGTCCTTGCGTGCCATTCGCCTACCCCCAAGATCTGTTCGGTGCCCCAGTTGGACTGCGCCTTCACGCTATAGGTCGCGTCCGGCGCCCCGCCACGCCGCCCCTGCTCTCTGCTCCCTGCTCCTGCTCTCTGCGCGTCAAACATGAAGGGTTGATGTTTCACGCGACCGGGGCCTAGGGGTAGGTGCTCGGCCCGGTGCACTCGACCCGCACGACGAGCTGGCCAACGGCGCTGGCCGCGACGTGGAAAGAGCCACCGGCCAGGTAAGCAATGCGGACGGGGGTTCGGGCCCTGGCGTCAGCAGGGAGGCACGTCGGCGCACGGCTCCCGGCGCGCTCACCTACGACCCCGGAGGAGCCGATCGACTCCGGGACCAGCCCTCCGAGGAACAGCACCCTTCCGTGCGCATCTCTGAGGTCGAGATTCGAGCCGCTTGCATTTGTCGTGGCCACGCCCGACACGACGCGCAGTCGAGGGTGCGGCTGCGACGCCCGATGGCAGACGATCCCGACGACTACGCCGATGAGAAGCAGCCCGGCCACCTTGGCTTCCAGACTCAGGGGGAACCAGCGGGAGGGACGTGTGGGCGCGGCGGCGATCTCGGCCCAGTGCCCGCGGTCACCGACGAGGATGATCAGAATCACAACGTTGATGACCGCGGACCCCGGCCGATGGACGAGGCCGGAGACCACGATCGACGCTGTCGAGCACAGCACCAAGGCGCCCGGCGCCCACCTCTCGCCGGCGAGCACCGCGAGACACACGAAGATGAGACCAGCGCTCGCCCCCCACGCCAGGCCGAATGCCATGAGCGGCCCGTGGGTGGAGACCGTGATAACCGTGCCCAAGGCGAGAAACGCCATCCCGATGGCGCCGAGAACGGCCGTGAACCTGGCGACGGTCTCGGTCCGGTAGCTGCGGCGAGGCGCCACCGGTGCAGGGGGAAGATCGGGGAGCGTCGTCTCCATGCCCAGGGATTCGACACCGGCCAGGGCAAAGCCTGGGAAACGGCGGAGTCAGGCGGAGCGGGAGCCGCCGGTGCGCATGGCGCGCTTCTGCTCGATGAAGTCGACGAGGACGTAGTCGCCGAGCGTCTCGGGGGTGGTGAAGAAGGCCCGTCCCCGGTTCATCTGGGTGAGCTTCTCGATGAAGCGCTTCAGGTACTCGGTGGCATCGAGCATGAAGGTGTTGATGCGGATGCCTTCCTTGGTGCAGCGCATGACCTCCTGCAGGGTGGCGTCGATGGTCTCCTGCACCGGGGGGTAGGCGAAGAACGGCTCGGGGTCGCCGGGGATGAGGTGGGCCGTCGGCTCGCCGTCGGTGATCATGATGATCTGCTTGGTGCCGGTCTGGCGGGCCAGCAGGCGGCGGCTGATCATCATCCCGTGCTGCATGTTGGTGCCGTAGACGAAGTCCCACGAGGCGCGCGGAAGCTCCTCGGGCTTGATCTCCCTGGCGATCGAGCTGAAGCCGACGAGACCGAGGAAGTCGCGCGGGAACTGCGACGAGATGAGCGAGTGCAGCGCCATGGCCACCTTCTTGGCCGCGAGGAAGTTGTCGCGCATCGGCATCGACAGCGACAGGTCGAGCATGACGACCGTCGAGGACCGCACCACCGTCTCGGTGCGCTCGATCTCGAAGTCCTCGGGCGAGAGGTGGACGGGCGTGCCGCCGCCGGTGCGGGTGATGGCGTTGCGCACCGTGCGCTCGATGTTGAGGTTGAAGGGGTCACCGAACTCGTAGGGCTTGGTCTCGTACGACCGCTCGTGGCCGATGCCCGATCGCTCGAGCTGGTGGCGGCCCAGCCGGTCGCGCGCCAGCTTCGAGAAGAGGTCGGACAAAGCGTTCTGCCCGATCTTGCGCATCCCTTTCGGCGTGAGCTCGTACGAGCCATCGCGCTGCTCGATGAGCCCTGCCTCCTCGAGGGTCTTGGCCAGCGACGCCATGCGCTCGAGAGATCGGGCCCCGTCCTCACCCAGGAGGTCGCGAGCCCGGCTGATGTCGACGTCGGCCAGTGCGCCGGGGCTTGGGGCCGAGCGCAGCATGTTCTCGAGGTCGTCGATGTCGCCCAGCTCGTTCATCAGCCCGGCCGCCTCGGCCATGCCCAGAGGGTCCATGCCGCTGAACTGGTAGCGGCGATCCCATCCCGCGCCGGGGAAGGCGTTGCGCAGGTTGTTGCTCAAGCGGTCGACCTGCCAGCGCAGGTCCATGTCCTCGAGGAGCTGGTCGGCCAGGCCCTGGAGCTGGGCCCGCTGCTCGGGCGTCATCGAGTTCAACATGGCCTGGGCCGCCGCCATCTGCTGGGCCATCTGCTCGAGCAGCTCGTCGAGGGTCTCGGGGTTGCCGGGGAACATGTCGCCGTAGCGATCCATGAACTCCTCGAAGGGCTGCTGGGTGTCAGCGCCCTGCTCGCGCAGCTCGAGGAGCTGGTTGAGGTCGTTGAACATGTCCTTCATCCGCTGCATCTGCTGCGGGTCGGGGTTGGCCATGGCCCCTGACATCTGGTTGAAGTAGCTCTGCATGAGCTGGCTGCGCAGCTCGTCCATCAGGGCGTCGAACTGCTCGCGCGCCTCGCTCGACGTGAACTCGTACTCCTGCAGCTCACGTACCCGGCTGGCCAGATCGGGGGGCAGGAGGTCGAGCTGCATGCGCTTCTCGCCCGCCACCTGCTCGGTGATCTCCTGGCGGCGGGGGTCGGGCGGCTCGGCGTCGCGGGCTTCTTGGACGAGGTCGTCGATGCCCCCCTTCTCCTTGTCGATCACCTCGCGCAGGCGCTCGGCGATGTCCTCATAGACGCCGCCGAGGTCGCGGTTCTCGAGCATCTCCTTGCGACGGCGCCGCAGCTTCTCTAGCAGCTCGCGCATGCCGGCGATTCGCTCGTTGTTGCGGTCGCGGAAGCCCGACTGCATGAGACGACGGAGGGCCGAGTTCAGGTCACCGTGATACAGGAGGTTGTCGGTGACCTCGGCCAGGATGTCGTCGGCATCGAGCTCGAACCCGACCTGGGTCCCGTCCCAACGCGAGTAGCGAAACCGGGTCACCGGGCCGAGCCTAGGTCCGGCTCCGGGGTTAGATCCGAGGAGCGGTTACGAGGAGGACTGCTGGGCCAGCTCGGACTCTGTGACCTGCCACTTGTGCAGACAGTCGGTGCAGTGCTGGTACATGATCCGGTCGATCATGTCGATGTGGTCGAGGAAGCCATCCCCGCCACAGTCGGGACAAGGCCCCGGTCGACCCCACTTCTGGCGAGCGGCCACCGGCTGCGGTGCCGGCGTCTGACCACGCTCAGTGAGATCAATCAGCTCGTCGTCGCCCTCACGAGCCTTTTCCTTTGCCTGAAGTCGTTCGAACAGTCCCATTGCGACCTCCCTCGCTCACGGTGCGTGTTCAAAATCCGAGGATACCGCGGTCATGCCCTTCCGGCGATTCGCCTAACCCCGGCTCCGGTAGGTGGCCCTGGTGCCGGCCGAGTCCTTGTTCAGGCGTTTCGACAGATGCAGACCCTCGAGGACGAATTCGGCCGCGCTGGCGATGGCGGCCGGCGTCTCGCTGCCGGCCAGCTCCATGACGGGTCGCCGGAACCCGGCCAGGCCCTCGACCGACTTCACGTAGTCAGCCGAGGCCACGTCGTCACCGGTGTGGATGATCGTCCCCTCGTCGAAGCCGGGGAGGATGTCGCGCACGGTGTCCATGGGGCAGCGCTCCTTGAACACGGTGAGGATGGCGGCCTTGAGCAGGCGCTCGATCACCTGGTCGTCGCGACCTTCTTCGAGCGACTCGATCTCGACCTTGCCGGCCGTCGAGCTGGCCAGGGCCTCGAGGTCGCTGATGCGAGGGACGACATCTTTCTCGCCCAGGCGCAGGGCCCGGCGGCTGGCATTGGCGACAAGGGTCTCGTAGTTCGAGATGCTGAGGCGCACCGACACGCCCGAGCGCTGATTGACGTGGGGGCTCGAGCGAGCGAGGTGGGTGAGGGTGGCCACGATGTCGGCCATGAAGTCGGGGACCTGGACCCGCAAGCCCAACGCGTCGAAGGGCTGCGCCTCCTGGCGGACAACGTCGAGCTCGGTCTCGATGTCGAGCGGGTAGTGGGTACGGATCTGGGCCCCGAAGCGATCCTTGAGCGGGGTGATGATGCGGCCGCGGTTGGTGTAGTCCTCGGGGTTGGCCGAGGCCACCAACATCACGTCGAGCGGCAGGCGGATCTTGTAGCCCCGCACCTGCACGTCGCGCTCCTCGAGGACGTTGAGCAGACCCACCTGGATGCGCTCGGCGAGGTCGGGCAGCTCGTTGATGGCGAAGATGCCCCGGTTGGTGCGGGGGACGAGGCCGTAGTGCAGCGTCAGCTCGTCCGACAGGTAGCGGCCCTCGGCCACCTTGATGGGGTCGACCTCGCCGATGAGGTCGGCGATCGAGGTGTCGGGGGTGGCCAGCTTCTCGCCGAAGCGATGGTCGCGGTGGATCCAGGTGATGGGGGTGTCGTCGCCCTGCTCGGCCACCAGGTCGCGGGCGTGCTTCGACACCGGGTCGTAGGGGTCGTCGTTGATCTCGCTGCCGGCGATGATCGGCAGCCACTCGTCGAGCAGGCCCACCAGGGAGCGGATCATGCGGGTCTTGGCCTGGCCCCGTTCACCCAGGAAGATCACGTCGTGACCGGCCAGCAGCGCGTTCTCCAGCTGGGGCATCACGGTGTCCTCGTAGCCGAGGACACCCTCGACGACGGGCTCCCCGGCGAGGATGCGGGCCACGGCGTTGCGCCGGACCTCCTCCTTCACGGGCACCGATTCCCAGCCGGACTCGCGTAGCTGACCGATCGTTGCCGGCAGCGAGATCAACG
>JAUTXA010000008.1 GCA_030838265.1 Actinomycetota bacterium
GACAACGCCGGCTACTACCGCACCGTCGCCGACAAGCCGCGCTTCTACATGGACTACACCGGCACGGGGAACTCGCTGAACATGCGCCACCCCAACGTGCTGCAGCTGCTGATGGACAGCCTGCGCTTCTGGATCCAGGAGATGCATGTCGACGGATTCCGGTTCGATCTGGCGTCCGCACTTGGCCGCGAAACGCATGACGTCGAGCGCACCGCGACCTTCTTCGACCTGATCCAGCAGGATCCCGTCGTCAGCCAGGTCAAGCTCATCGCCGAGCCGTGGGACGTGGGCGAAGGCGGCTACCAGGTCGGCAACTTCCCGCCCCTGTGGTCGGAGTGGAACGGCAAGTTCCGCGACACGGTGCGCGACTACTGGCGGGGCGAGGACCAGACGCTCGCCGAGTTTGCCTACCGGCTCACGGGCAGCTCCGACCTCTACGCCTCGAACGGGCGTCGACCGAGCGCCAGCGTCAACTTCATCACCGCCCATGACGGCTTCACCCTCGAGGACCTCGTCTCGTACAACGACAAGCACAACGACGACAACGGCGAGGACAACAACGACGGCGAGAGCCACAACCGCTCGTGGAATCACGGCGTCGAGGGCCCGACCGACGACTTCGAGATCCTGGCCCTGCGGGAGCAGCAGAAGCGCAACTTCCTCGCCACCCTCTTCCTCTCTCAGGGCATCCCCATGTTGCTGGGCGGCGACGAGATGGGTCGCTCCCAGGGCGGCAACAACAACGCCTACTGCCAGGACAACGAGATCAGCTGGTTCGACTGGGGCGACGCCAAGGAGGGCTTCCCCCTCCTCGACTTCACCGTCCGCCTCATCCACCTGCGCAAGAAGCACGCCGTGTTCCGCCGCCGGCGCTACTTCGAGGGACGGGCCGTGTTCGGCTCCGACGTCAGCGACATCGCCTGGTTCCAGATCGACGGCACCCAGATGAGCCACGAGGACTGGGCGAAGGGCTACGCCAAGTCGATCGCCGTGTTCCTCAACGGCGAGACCATCGCCAGCCCCGACTGGCGGGGGCGAAAGGTCACCGACGACAGCTTCTTCCTGCTCTTCAACGCATGGGACCAACCGCTGCCCTTCACCATCCCCCAGGGGGATTGGGGCGAGCACTGGGACATCGCCCTCGACACCGCTCGGCCCATCGAGCCCGAGGGCGAGCGCACCGTGAAGGCGGGCGGAGAGGTGGTGGCCGAGGGGCGCTCGGTCGTCGTGCTGCGACGTGCCTACTGACCCTGGCCCGCTGTCGAGCACCTACCGGGTGCAGCTCTCCCCGGCCTTCGGCTTCGACGAGGCGTCGGCCGTCGCCGACTACCTCGCCGCCCTCGGCGTCACCCACCTCTACGCCTCGCCCTACCTCCAGGCCGCGGCCGGCAGCACCCATGGATACGACGTCGTCGACCACAGCCGGGTCAACGCCGAGCTCGGGGGCGAGCCGGCCCACGCCCGGATGTGCGCCCGGCTGACAGAGGCGGGCCTGGGCCAGGTCATCGACATCGTCCCCAACCACATGGCCATCACCAGCGACAACCGATGGTGGTGGGACGTGCTCGAGAACGGGCCGTCGAGCCTCTACGCCTCGTACTTCGACGTCGACTGGGACCCGCCCGAGGCCAAGCTCCGCAACACCGTGCTGCTGCCCGTCCTCGGCGACCACTACGGACGGGTCCTCGAAGCCGGCGAGATCGTGCTCGCCCGGGAGGGCGGCAGCTTCGTCATCCGCTACCACGTCCACCTCTTCCCGGTCGCCCCTCGCTCACTCGACGAGCTGCTGGCCACGGCCGCCGAGTGGTCCGACCACGACGAGCTGGCCTCGCTGGCCACTGCCTTCGGTCGCCTCCCGCTCTCGACCCTCACCGACCGGGCCAGCGTCGAGGAGCGCCACCGCGACAAAGAGGTCCTGCGGGCCCGCCTCGATCGCCTGTGCGACGAGGAGCCCGACGTGGCCGCGACCATCGACGCCGTCGTGCGCGGTCTCAACGCCGACCCTGACGCCCTCGACGCCCTCCTCGAGCGCCAGAACTACCGCCTCGCCTTCTGGCGCACGGCGGGGCGCGAGCTCGACTACCGCCGGTTCTTCGACATCACCAGCCTCGTGGGGCTGCGGGTTGAGGATCCCAGCGTCTTCACCGACAGCCACGCCCTCGTCCTGGAGTGGGTCGAGGAAGGCATCGTCGACGGGCTACGGGTCGATCATCCCGACGGCCTTCGCGACCCGGCGGCCTACCTGCGCCGCCTCAGCGCGGCGAGCGGTGGGACATGGGTCGCGGTCGAGAAGATCCTCGAGCCCGGCGAAGCCCTGCCCGCCATCTGGCCAGTGGCGGGGACGACCGGGTACGACTTCTTGAACCTGGTCCTCGGCCTCTTCGTCGACCCGGCAGGCGAGGAGCCGCTCACCCGGCTGTTCGTCGACCTCACCGGCTGCGAGAGCACCTTCGAGGACCTGGCCCGCGAGCAGAAGCGCCGGGTGCTGGCCGAGTCGCTGGCCGCCGACCTCAACCGCCTGACCGAGCTGTTGGTGCAGGTGGGAGAAGGGCACCGGCGCTACCGCGACTACACCCGTCACGAGCTGCGCCAGGTCCTCGCCGAGATCATCGTGTGGTTCCCCGTCTACCGGACCTACGCCGACGCCGAGGCGGGGCAGATCAGCGACGACGACCGGGCCCGCATCACCGACGCCGTGGCCCATGCCACCGCCGCCCGCCCCGACATCGACGCCGACCTCTTCTCCTTCGTCGCGTCCCTCTTGACGCTGGAGACGACGGGCAAGGCCGAGAGCGAGCTGGTCATGCGCTTCCAGCAGACCACCGGGCCGGTCATGGCCAAGGGGGTCGAGGACACCGCCTTCTACCTCTACAACCGGCTGGTCGCCCTCAACGAGGTCGGAGGTGACCCGAGCCACTTCGGCACCGACACCGACTCCTTCCACCGGGTCAACCAAGAGCGCTCCCGCTCCTGGCCGGTCGCCATGCTGGCCACCTCGACCCATGACACCAAGCGCAGCGAGGACGTGCGCGCCCGCCTCGCCCTCCTGTCGGAGATTCCCGACGAGTGGGCGGCGGCGGTGCGGCGGTGGTTCGAGGTCAACGGGCGCCACCGCCACGATGGCTCCCCCGACGCTAACGCCGAGTACCTCCTCTACCAGACGTTGGTCGGGGCCTGGCCCCTCGAGGTCGACCGGGCGGTGGCGTACATCGAGAAGGCGACGCGCGAGGCCAACGCCCACACCTCGTGGACCGACCCGAACCCCGACTACGACGATGCCGTCCGCCACTTCACCGAGGCGGTCCTGGCCGACGCCGACTTCACGGCCGACCTGCGGGCGTTCGTCGAGCCCCTGGTCGAGCCGGGGTGGACGACATCGCTGGCCCAGACCCTCGTCAAGCTCACCAGCCCCGGCGTCCCCGACATCTACCAGGGGACCGAGCTGTGGGACCTCAGCCTGGTCGACCCCGACAACCGCCGTCCCGTCGACTTCGCCCGCCGCCGCCAGCTGCTGGCCGACCTCGACGGCCTCTCGGTCGACGAGGTCTGGAAGCGGGCCGACAAGGGGCTGCCCAAGCTCTGGGTCACCCGCCAGGCCCTGGCCCATCGCTCCCGAATGGCCGACTCCTACGAGGCGCTCTCCGCGATCGGCGAGGCGGCGGCCCACGTCGTGGCCTTCAGCCGAGGCGACGTGGTGACGGTCGTCCCGAGGCTGGTCGTCGGCCTGGCCCGCAGCGGCGGCTGGCGCGACACCGAAGTCGGCCTTCCCGACGGCGAGTTTCGCGACGTGTTCAGCGGCGCCGTGGTGCCCGGTGGGGCCACGCCGCTGGCCTCACTCCTGGGCGCCTTCCCCGTCGCGCTCTTGGTGCGGACGTGACCGGCTTTCGGGTCTGGGCCCCCAACGCAACCGCGGTCGACCTCGTCATGCGGGCCGAGCGGGTGGCCATGAGGGGCGGCCCGTCAGGCTGGTTCGAGATCGACGTCGCCGATGTCGACGAGGGGATCGACTACGCCTTCTCGCTCGACGGGGGCCCGCCCCGTCCCGACCCTCGCTCGCCCTGGCAACCCGAGGGCGTCGACGGGCCGTCGCGCACCGTCAACCACTCTGGCTTTCCGTGGACGGATGGGGGCTGGCGTGGCGTGCACCTTCCCTCGGCCGTGATCTACGAGCTGCACGTCGGAACCTTCAGCGCCGAGGGCACCTTCGACGGCGTCATCGCCCATCTCGATCACCTCGTCCACCTCGGCGTCGACTCCATCGAGCTCATGCCGGTCGCCGAGTTCCCCGGCGAGCGGGGGTGGGGCTATGACGGCGTCGACCTGTGGGCTCCCCACCACTCCTATGGCGGACCCGACGGGCTCAAGCGACTGGTCGACGCCTGCCACCAGCGGGGCGTCGGCGTGATCGTCGACGTCGTCTACAACCACCTCGGCCCGGCCGGGAACTACCTCGGCGAATACGGCCCCTACTTCACCGACCGCTACGCCACGCCGTGGGGCCAGGCCATCAACCTCGACGGCCCGGGGAGCGACGAGGTCCGCCGCTTCTTCGTCGACAACGCCCTCATGTGGCTGCGCGACTACCACCTCGACGGCCTGCGGCTCGACGCCGTCCACGCCATCGTCGACACCTCGGCCGTCCACCTGCTCGAGCAGCTGGCCATCGAGGTCGAGGCGCTGTCGACGGCTACCGGTCATCACCGCTTTCTCATCGCGGAGTCCGACCTGAATGACCCCCGAATCGTGTGGCGGCGCGAGCAGGGTGGCTACGGGCTGGACGGGCAATGGAGCGACGACTTCCATCACGCCCTGCACGCCGTGCTGACGGGCGAGCAGCAGGGCTACTACGCCGACTTCGGGACGCTGGCTCATCTGGCCCGGGCCATGAAAGAGGCCTTCGTGTTCGCCGG
>JAUTXA010000017.1 GCA_030838265.1 Actinomycetota bacterium
GGCCGGCGAGCCGGTGGTCGAGGTCACGGGCGAGTCCGCCGAGCTGGCGTCGTCGCGGCTGTTCATCGGGACCGAAGCGGTGCTCCACCGCGTCGATCGGGCCGACGCCGTGGCCTTCCTCGACTTCGACCAGGAGCTGCTGGCGCCGCGGTTTCGCGCCGCCGAGCAGGCCTTTGCCCTACTCGTGCGGGCGGCGCGGCTGCTCGGTCGACGGGCGCGGGGTGGACGGCTCCTCATCCAGACCCGGCTGCCCGACCATGACGTCATCGAGGCAGCCCGACGGGCCGACCCGTCGATCACCGCGGCCGCCGAGGGAGTCCGAAGACGCGAGCTCGACCTGCCGCCCTTCACCGCCCTCGCCCGCCTCGTCGGTCCCGGCGCTCCGGCCTTCGCCGACGGGTTGGGCGCCCTCGGCCGGGTGACAGTGGCCGCGACGGACGAGGGAGAGTTCCTCGTCCGGGCCGCCGATTCCGCCGCCCTGGCCGATGCCCTGAAGGCGGTGCCCCGTCCCGCCAGCCGGCTCCGCGTCGAGGTCGACCCCCTCCGCATCTGATCGGCGGCGGCAGGGTAGTCGGACGCCTCCGGTAATCTGACCGCCGTGAGCCAGTACTCGATCCGGTTGTACGGGGACCCCGTCCTGAAGCAGCGGGCTAGCGAGGTGACCGATATCGACGGCACCCTCGTCCGCCTCACCGACGGGATGATCGAGACGATGTACGAGGCGCGGGGCCTCGGGGTGGCGGCGCCCCAGGTGGGCGTGCAGAAGCGAATCTTCGTGTATGACCTCAACGACGGCTCGGGGGCCAAGGTCATCGTCAACCCCGAGATCTCGGAGGCCGCCGGCGAGTGGACCTACGAGGAGGGGTGCCTGTCGATCCCCGGGCTGTATTGGCCCATCACCCGCCCGAAGGAAGTCCACCTCCGAGGCCTCGACCTCGATGGCAACCAGATCTCGATCGAGGCTGACGAGCTGTTGGCTCGGATGTTCCAGCACGAGCTCGACCACCTCGACGGCACGCTCTTGCTCGAACGGCTCGACGGCGACCAGCGCAAGCAGGCCCTGCGCGACCTCCGCAGCCGGATGTTGACCCAGCCCTGAAGCTCGCCTACCTCGGCACCCCCGAGGCCGCCGTGATCCCCCTGCAGGCGCTGGTGGCGGCAGGCCACGACGTGCGTCTCGTCGTGTCGCGTGCCGACAAGAAGCGGGGCCGGGGCAATGCCCTCGTGCCCTCGCCGGTCAAGGCCGCCGCCGTCGAGCTGGGGTTGCCGGTGACGTCGAGCCTCGACGCCGTGGCCGAGGCCGATGTCGAGCTCGGGGTCGTGGTCGCCTTCGGCCGCATCCTCCCCGCCGACCTGCTGGCCCGGGTGCCGATGGTCAACCTGCACTTCTCACTGCTCCCGCGGTGGCGAGGCGCAGCCCCCGTCGAGCGCGCCATCCTCGCCGGCGACGCCGAGACCGGCGTCTGCTTGATGAAGATCGACGAGGGCCTCGACACCGGTCCCGTCATCCGATGCCAGAGTCTGGCCATCGGCCCCGAGGAGACGGCTGACGAGCTACGGGGACGGCTCGTGGCCGCCGGCACTGAGGTTCTCCTCACCCAGCTCGAGGTCGGCCTCTCGCCCGCCCGGCCCCAGACGGGCGAGCCCACCTACGCCGACAAGATCAGCCCCGACGAGCTGCGCATCGACTGGTCTGACGACCTCGACGCCATGCACCGCCTCATCCGCCTGGGCCGAGCCTGGACCCTCTTCCGGGGCCACCGCATCCGGATCCTTCGGGCCGTTCGTTCGCTCGATCCGGCGGCTCGGTCGCTGGCCCCCGGTCAGCTCGACGGTGTCCTGGTCGGACCCGGGCTCGAGCTGGTCGAGGTGCAGCCCGAAGGCAAGCGGCCGCAGCCGGCGATGGCGTGGGTGCAAGGGGCCCGCCTCCGGCCGGGGGAGCGGTTTGGGTCATGAGGCCCTCGGCTCGGAGCCTGGCCATGGACGCCCTCATGCGGATCGAGGAAGGGGCCTACGCCAATCTTGTCCTGCCCGCCTTCCTCGACCGCAGCCGCCTCGAGTCGCGTGACCGGGCCTTCGCCACCGACCTCGTCTACGGCACCACCCGCATGCGGCGGGCCTGCGACTGGTTGATCGACCGCTACGCCCGGGGCCGGCTCGACAGCAACGTCCGGGTGGCCCTTCGGCTTGGGGTCTACCAACTGGTGTTCCTCGGCACCCCTCCTCACGCCGCCGTCTCGGCCACGGTCGAGGTGGCGCCGGTCCGCGCCCGGAGCCTGGTCAACGCCGTGCTCCGCCGGGTGGCCGACGGGCCCGTCGAGTATCCCGACGAGGCCACTGCTTTGAGCTACCCGGACTGGGTGCTCGAGCGCCTCTCCGACGACCTGGGTGCCGAGCCGGCCCGCGCCGCTCTGGCGGCGATGAATCGTCCTCCCGAGGTGACGCGCCGACCCGACGGCTACGTGCAGGACCTGGCGTCGCAGTGGGTTGCGGCCGCCGTCGAGGTCGAGCCTGGTGACCGGGTGCTCGACCTGTGCGCCGCGCCGGGCGGAAAGGCCACGGCCATGGCTCACGGGTCGGCGGCCCTCGTCGCGGCCAGCGACGTCAGCGTGGCCCGCCTCAGCCTCATCACCGGAAACGCCCGCGCCGTCGGCACCCACAACGTGGCGGTCGTTGGGGCCGACGGGACGGCGCCGCCCTACCGGCCCAGGGCGTTCGACCGGGTCCTGGTCGACGCCCCGTGCTCCGGCCTCGGGGTGCTGCGGCGACGGCCCGACGCCCGCTGGCGCATCGACGCCGACGACGTCGACCGCCTTGCCCAGTTGCAGCACCGGCTCATCGATGCCGCTGTCCCGCTCGTGCGGCCCGGGGGGACGCTGGTCTACAGCGTCTGCACCCTGACGGCGGCCGAGACGATTGGCGTCGACGAGGGCGTGGCGGCCCGCCATCCCGAGCTCATCGCTCTGCCCCGGCCGGAGGGCCCGTGGGAGCCCGCGGGTCGAGGCGCCCGCCTCCTGCCCCAGACGGCCGATACCGACGGGATGTTCATTCTTCGGCTCCGCACCCCGTAACCTCCGAGAGATGGCGCGCATCGCCCCGTCGATCCTCTCGGCCGACTTCGCCGCCCTAGCTGCCGCCGTCGATCAGGTGGGGGCCGAAGCCGACCTGTTGCACGTCGACGTGATGGACGGCCACTTCGTCCCCAACATCAGCATCGGCCCACCAGTGGTGAAGGCCCTGCGCCGGCACACCGACCTCTACCTCGACTGCCACCTGATGATCACCAACCCCGAGCGCTACCTTCCGGCGTTCCGCGACGCCGGGGCCGACGGGTGCTCGGTGCATGTCGAGGTGGGGCGGACTGAGGCCCTGATCGACCAGATGCGCGAGCTCGGACTCGACGTCGGCCTCGTGCTCAACCCCGAGACGCCTTTCGCCGCCGCTGAGCCGTGGCTCGACCACATCGACCTGCTGCTGGTGATGACCGTGCACCCGGGCTTCGGCGGGCAGTCGTTCATCGCCACGGTGATGGAGAAGGTCGAAAAGGCGCGAGCAGCCATCGACGAGCGCGGGCTGCGCGTCGCCCTGCAGGTCGATGGCGGCATCGATCCGACGACGGCACCCGTCGCGGCGGCCGCCGGCGCTGACACCTTCGTGGCCGGCAACGCCGTGTTCGCCCAGCCCGATCCGGCTGCTGCCGCCGCCGCCATCCGGGCCGCGGCCGAGTCCGTCCGGCCGGCGTGACCCTGCGGGCCCGCGTCCTCACCGTCTCCGATGGGGTGGTGGCCGGGGTGCGAGAAGACAAGAGCGGGCCTGCCCTGCGGGCCGCGCTGACCGCCGCCGGTTTCGAGGTCGATCGGGCCGAGGTGACGAGTGACGGGGCCGACGAGGTCGCATCCGCTCTGCGGACGTTGGTCGACGGCTTTGCCGGCCTGGTGGTGACAACCGGTGGGACCGGGTTCGGGCCGCGAGACCTGACCCCGGAGGGCACCCGGCTGGTCATCGAGCGCGAAGCCCCCGGGCTGGCCGAGGCCGCTCGCTTGGTGAGCCCGCTGGGCCGTCTGTCGCGGGGGATTGCTGGCACCTGCGGCCAGGCGCTTGTCGTCAACGTCCCCGGCTCGTCGACCGGGGCGGTCGAGTGCCTCGACGCCGTGCTCGACGTCGTCCCCCACGCCCTGGCCCTCCTCGCCGGCGAGCCCACCGGCCACTGACGCACCCGTTTGTCACCAGTTCTGGGCCTGGAGGGGGTCCGGAGGGCGGTCGTATTTTCAGCCACGCCTAACGACGCTCCTATGGATGTCAAGGTGCGATTGCTGCTTGGTGCGGACAGGCCAGGGATGGGCCGCTCGGTGTCGAGGGCAGGCTCTTATTAGGTCACGCGGCAGCGGGGGCAACAGCGGTGGAACCGG
>JAUTXA010000018.1 GCA_030838265.1 Actinomycetota bacterium
CCGGTTCCACCGCTGTTGCCCCCGCTGCCGCGTGACCTAATAAGAGCCTGCCCTCGACACCGAGCGGCCCATCCCTGGCCTGTCCGCACCAAGCAGCAATCGCACCTTGACATCCATAGGAGCGTCGATAGGTGCGCGGGCCAATGCGTCGCTCCGTGATGAGCGGTGTCGTCGCCCACCACCTCAGGGCGCGCGCTCACCTCACGGCTCAACGACTGCCAGGGCCGAACGGCGCCCCGATTCCTAAGTCCGCTGCGTCGTGGGCATGATCCGAGAAATTTCTGAAATTTCCTTGTGGAACAAGGCGATTCGGGGCCTTTACTGTCACACCCCCCTGGGAAAATGGACCCATGGCACGAGGGGCCGACGTCATCGTCAAAGAGATCGCCGAGCTGGCCCACGAGCTGGTGGACGCCGCCCATGACGACCGGCTGCACGACGACGAGGCCATCGCCGCGGTCGCCAACCTGGTGCCGACCATGCACACCCTCGACGGCGGCCTCATCGCCCTGGTGGGCCACATCGACGCCACCAACGCCCTGGCCAGCACCACCCCCAACGAGCCGGTGGCCTGGCTGAAGTGCGCTCACCGGGCCGAGGGTGCCTGGGCCACCGAGACCCTGCGCCTGAGCCGCCAGCTGCGCCAGATGCCGGCCACCGAGGAGGCCTTCGAAGCCGGCCTCATCGGGCGCCACCACGTGCGCCGGCTGGCCGGGGCCCGGCGGCTCAACGCCGAGGCCTTCGAGCGCGACGAGGAGGCGCTGATCGGCTTCGCCCGGACCCTGCCCCACAAGCACTTCGAGCGGGCCATCGCCTACTGGCGCCAGCTGGCCGCCGACGACAACGAAGAGGACCTGGCCGCCAAGCGCCACCGGGGCCGCTACCTGCATAGCTCCAAGACCCTGGGCGGCTGCTACGACCTGAAGGGGCGGATGGACCCCATCGGCGGGGCCATCCACCACAACGAGCTGGCCCGCCTGGAGCGCATCGAGTTCGAGAAGGACTGGCGCGAGGCCGAGGCCCGCCTGGGACGGCGCCCCGCCCTCGACGAGCTGGCCCGCACCTCGGCCCAGCGCCGCCACGACGCCGCAGTGGAGATGGCGAAGCGCTCCCACGCCCTGCCCGACGGCACGCCCAACCCCCGTCCCCTGGTCACCGTGGTGGTGGGCCACCCGGTCATCGAGCGCCTGTGCCAGCTGGCCGACGGCACGGTGGTCACCCCCGGCCAGATCCTGCCGCTGTTCACCGACTGCGACATCGAGCGGGTGGTGTTCGGCCCCGACGGCCGGGCCGAGTGCGGGAAGCGCCAGCGCTTCTTCACCGGCGCCACCCGGCGGGCGGTCGAGATCCGCGACCTGCACTGCACCGCCCCGGGCTGCGACGTCCCCTACGAGGGCTGCGAGGTCGACCACATCCGACCCCACGGCCGGGACGGCGAGACCACCCAGCAGAACGGCCGCCTGGCCTGCCCCCACCACAACCGCGGCCGCCCCGCCGACGGCAGCGACGGACCCCACTGGGGTGGCGCCGGCCCACCTGGCCCGGCCGGCTGAGGCCGGCCTGATCCCGGTCCTGTGAATGCATCGGTTGTGACGGCCCACAAGGGCCGGAGAAGCGCCTCATCAAGGGGCTGGCTCGCCCCGTCCCGCCCCCGGACGCACTGGCTCGCCGAGGTAGCGGACGATCTCGATGGCGACCTCTTCCGGTGTGCGTCCGTCGGTGAACACGGTGACGTCGGCGAGCGAGTGATTCTGCGCGCCCCTGACCCAGCGGTCGATCAGGTCGACACTATCCATGACCCAGTCCATCTCCCGCTCGGCCAGCGAACGAGCCCTCAGTACCGCGACAGACTCGTCCAGGTCGGCCGATGGCAGCACGAGCGCGACGGCACACGGCTCGAGCAGGACCCGTACCTCGTCGAACAGCGCCTCGTCCTCGTAGCAGGAGTGGCCGGCGCCCAGGGCCACGATGGCTGTCGGGTGATCGGCGAGGACCCGACGCACGGCGTGGGGATGCCCTTCCTGCCACCAGAGGTACGCACCCAGGTCGCCTCGGGCGGCACCGATTTCGTGCAGGGCCTCGCGCCCGCGCCCGACCTCCTCGTAGTAGGGCTCGGCGACGTCGTCGAGATCGACCGCCCGCCGATCGAGCAGTCGGGAGAGGACGGGCAGGAGCGTGGACTTCCCCGCGCACACCGGCCCGATCAACACCAGCTGCCGGACACCGTCGGCCACGGGCCCGACGATAGGGCGGTGCTCGTTGCGCGTGAAACAGCAACCATTGATGTTTCACGCGCGGAGAGCAGGGGACCAGCGGCGGCCTCGCCGCGTGGTCTCAACTGCCGGCGGTGGGGTAGGCAAGGGGGGTGAACCCGACGGACCGCCCTGACCTGGGCCACGAGCTCGAGCGCATCACGAGAGGTGACGCCGACCGGCGGTCGATCGGTCGCCTCACGCGTGCCGTGGCCAGCTCGGCCCGAAAGGCGGGGCGGCGTGCCGTGCTGAGTGGGCAGTGGGCGACCGAGCAGATCGTCGACCTGGCGCCGCGCATCCCCGTCCGAGATCTCGAGACCCTGAAGGCCCACCACGGCGGGCTGTCGGGGGCGGCGCTGGCCGGTGAGCTCATCCGCAACGCCAGCCGGGTGGCGGGCACGGTCGGCATGGCATCGGGCGCCCTGGTGAGTGCCGAGGAGTTCAGCCCGCCGGCGTGGGTCGCCATCCCCCTCGAGCTGGTTGTCGAGACCCTGGCCGTGGTGGCCGTCGAGCTGAAGCTGGTGGCCGAGCTGCATGAGGTCTACGGCCGGCCCGTGCAAGGAACGCCGAGCGAGCGGGCCTCGGCCCTCGTCCGGGCCTGGGCCGAGCGGCGCGGCGTCACGCCCGCAGTGCTCACCAAGCCGGGCGGCCTCTCCGAGGTCCTGGGCCGCGGCACCCGCAACGAGCTCATCCGCGTGGCTCGCCGGCGCATGCTCCAGCGGATGGGCCGAAATCTGTCGTCGCTCGCCCCGCTCATGATCGGCGCCGTGGCCGGGGCCGAGGTCAACCGCCGGGCCACCCGCGCCCTCGGCGAGGCCGTGGTGCGCGACCTGGCCGTCGCACCCCGGCCCTGAAGCGACGGAAGCGTGGGGGATCTGCAAGTCTGTCGGCCGTGCACATAGGCATCCTCGGAGGGACGGGACCGGCCGGAGTCGGGCTGGCGGCGCGATTGGCCGACGCCGGCCTCGAGGTGGTCATCGGGTCGCGCGACAAGGAGCGGGCCCAGACGATCTGTGACGACCTGACGAAGCTGTGGCCCGATCGGACCCTGGCCCTCGAGGCAGGGGACAACAACCGGGCGGCCGGCGCCGAGCTCGTCATCGTGGCCACGCCGTGGGACGCGGCCGCCGTCACCACGGCGTCGGTGGCCGGTCGCCTCACCGGCAAGGTTGTCATCTCGATGGCCAACGCCCTGGCCAAGGTGGGCAACGAGTTCGAGCCGCTCGTACCCCCCCGAGGGTCAGTGGCGGCCCATGTGCAGAGCGCGGCGCCGAGCGCCATGGTGGCGGTGGCCTTCAACCACCTTCCGGCCAAGGCCTTGGCCAACCTCGACAAGCCCATCGACGCCGACGTGCTGGTGTGCTCCGACCACCCCGAGGCCTACGAGGCCACCGCCGAGCTGGTGCGAGCCATCCCCGACCTGCGGCCTCTCAATGCCGGGTCGCTCTCGAACGCGGCACCCATCGAGGCCATCACCGCCGTCCTCATGCAGCTCAACGTCCGGTACAAGACGAGGGCGGCCATCCGCCTCACCGGCATCACGCTCCCGTGACCATGCGGCTGTACGACACGGCCCGTCGTGAGGTCGTGCCCTTCGAGCCTGGGCCCACGGTCACGATGTACACGTGCGGCATCACGCCGTACGACTCGGCCCACCTCGGCCACGCCGCCACCTACCTCTACTACGACATCCTGCAGCGTCGGCTGCGCGATCTCGGTCACCAGACTCAATGCGTCCGCAACGTCACCGACGTCGACGACGACATCCTCCGCAAGGCCCGCCAGCTCGGCGTGCACTATCTCGACCTGGCGGCCGAGGAGATGGCCCGCTTCGACGCCAACATGGGGGCGCTCGGCCTGCTGGCGTGCTTCAGCGAGCCCCGGGCCACGTCCGCCATCCCCGACATACTCGGCTTCATCGGGATGGTCCTCGACTCCGGGCACGCGTATCAGGCGGGGGGTGCCGTGTACTTCCGGGTCGGCTCGTTCCCCCGCTTCGGTCAGATCAGCCACCTCGAGCGCGACGAGATGCTGCGCCTGGCGGCCGAGCGGGGCGGGCACCCCGACGACCCCAACAAGCGCGACCCCCTCGACTTCGTGCTGTGGCAGCCGTCGGCCTCCGACGAGCCGGCGTGGGAGTCGCTGTGGGGCCCGGGCCGTCCGGGCTGGCACATCGAGTGCTCGGCCCTCGCCATGCGCGAGCTCGGAACCACCATCGACCTCCACGGCGGCGGCCGCGATCTCGTCTTCCCCCACCACGAGTGCGAGGCGGCCCAGTCCGAAGCCGCCACCGGCGAGCTGTTCGTGCGCCATTGGATGCACACCCCGATGGTCCGGCTCGACGGCGGCAAGATGGCGAAGTCGGTCGGCAACCTCGTCTTCGTCAGCGACCTGCTCAAGGAGTGGGAGCCCGACGCCATCCGCCTGGCCATCAGTGCCAACCACTACCGCCACGACTGGGACTGGACCGATGACCTGATGCCCGCGGCCCGCGCCCGGCTCGAGCGGTGGCGGGCCGCAGGGGTAGGCGAGGGCGGGCTTGCCGCCGTGCGGGCCGCCCTCGACGACGACCTCGACACCCCCCGGGCCATCGCTGCCATCGACGAGGCCGTTGATCGGGGCCAGGGGGTCGCCGAGGCGGCCCACCTTCTCGGGGTCTCACTCTCCCGCTGACATGACCACGCGGCGGACGGGCCTGCCTCTGGTCGCGGTCGTGGCCGCCGCGGTGGCGGTGGTCTCGGTCGGTCTGGCGGCCAGCCCGCTCCGCCCCGCGACGGCCGCCGCTGCTGACACCCCACTCGCCGGGGCGCAGCACGTGCTCGACGCCCGCGTGGAGGCGGTGGCCACGGGAGACAAGGCGGCGTGGATGGCGACCGTCGACCCGCAAGCCAGCGCCGCCTTCAAAGACATGCAGTCGAACCAGTTCGACGGACTCCGCCAACTCCCGCTGCAGACCTACAAGCTAACGGCTCGGCTCGACGACACGGGCGATCTGGGCTCGGCGGCCGCCGGCCGCTACCCGGGGGCGACGGCCGTCTTCTTGCCCGAGACGCGCCAGACGATGCGCTTCCGCGACTACGACGATCGCGACGACGTCGAGGCCCTCTGGCTCACCTTCGTGCAGCGGGCCAACACCTGGCGCGTGGCCAGCGATACCGACGCCGCCGACCTCGCCCTCGACACCGCCCGCTTCCTCTGGGACCTGGGCCCCCTGAGCGTCCAGCGCACCGATCACTTCCTCGTCGTGAGCCACCCGGCCCAGGCCTCGCGGGCCATGGCGCTGGCCGCCTTGGGTGAGCAGGCCATGACAACGCTCAGCACCCGATGGGATCGCCCGTGGTCCCACCGCCTGCCCCTGATCCTCCCCGGTTCGATCCCCGAACTGGGCCAGCTCCTCGACTCGACCCTCGACCTCAGCAAGTTCGTGGCCCTCGTCACGTATGGCGCGGTGCGTGACACCGGCTATGAGGTCTCGGCGCCCCGGCTCTACGTGCAGGACACCAACCTGAGCCGTCACGACCAGGCCTTCCAGACCGAGACGCTCGTTCACGAGCTCGATCACGCCGCCGCCTCGAACCTCGCCGGCCCGTTCGTCCCGGTGTGGGTGCACGAGGGCCTGGCTGACTGGGTGGCGGGCGGCGACTCCACGACCGAGCGCCGACCGAGGGGCAGCGACGGTCGTCTGCCCCGTGACGCCGAGTTCGGCGCCGGGTCTCAGGCCTCGATCATCCTCAACTACAACGAAGCCCGGTCGGCCATGTCGGCCTTGGCTGCGGCCAAGGGACGCGGCGCGCCGTCGGCCCTGTTCGCCGAGATCGGATCTCACCGCGTCGAGCCTGGCAACGAGGACTACGTCATCAACCGGGCACTCGAGCGGGTGGCGGGCCAGTCGCTGGCCGCCTTCGAGGCATATTGGGCCCGGCGCTGATCGGACCCGCCGCTATCCTCAACCGGGATGGCTGACCAGATCACGATCAACCTCCCCGACGGTTCCTCGCGAGAGCTCTCGGCCGGCGCCACCGCGGCCGACCTGGCCGCCGCCATCGGCCCCCGCCTGGCCAAAGCGGCGGTCGCGGCCACCGTCGATGGCGATGAGGTCGACCTGACAGTCCCGCTTCCCGACGGTGCCACGGTCGCCATCGTCACGACTGACACGCCGGCCGGTCGTCACGTCCTGCGGCACTCGACGGCCCACGTCCTGGCCCAAGCCGTCACGCAGCTCTGGCCGGGGGCCAAGTACGCCATCGGTCCCGCCATCGAGGATCCGCCCGGCTTCTACTACGACTTCGAGCTCCCCGACGGGGCTCACTTCACCGACGACGACCTGGTGCGCATCGAGGAGCGCATGCGCGAGATCGTCAAGGCAGCACAGCCCTTCGAGCGCGAGGAGCACACCCTCGACGAGGGCCTCGCCCTGTTCGCCGACCAGCCGTACAAGCGGGAGATCATCGAAGGCGTCGAAGAGGCCGAAGGTGCCGGAGGGGGAGTCGTCAGCGCCTACCGGAACGGCCCCGACTTCGTCGACCTCTGCCGCGGCCCCCATGTCCCAAGCACCGACCGGTTGGGCGCCTTCAAGTTGACGCGCGTGGCGGGCGCCTACTGGCGCAGCGACGAGAAGCGGCCCCAGCTCCAACGCATCTACGGGACGGCGTGGGAGTCCGACAAGGCCCTGAAGGAGCACCTCCACCGCCTCGAGGAGGCGGCCAAACGCGACCACCGCAAGCTCGGCGTCGAGCTCGATCTGTTCTCCTTCCCGGACGAGATCGGCTCCGGCCTTGTCGTCTTCCACCCCAAGGGCGGCCTCGTCCGCATGCTGATGGAGGACTACTCCCGCCAACGCCACGAGGAGGCCGGGTACGACTTCGTCTACTCGCCGCACATCACGAAGTCGGAGCTGTTCGAGACGTCGGGCCACCTCGACTGGTTCGCCGACGGCATGTTCCCGCCCATGGAGCTCGACGGCGGGCAGCAGTACTACCTCAAGCCCATGAACTGCCCGTTCCACTGCCTGATCTTCAAGAGCAGGACGCGTAGCTACCGCGAGCTGCCGATCCGGATGTTCGAGTTCGGGTCGGTCTACCGCTACGAGCTGTCAGGCGTCGTGCACGGCCTCACGCGCGTCCGCGGCATGACGCAGGACGACGCCCACATCTTCACGAGCAAGGAGAACATGGGCGACGAGCTCGACTCGCTGCTCACCTTCGTCCTCGACTTGCTGGCTGACTATGGCCTCGACGAGTTCTATCTCGAGCTCTCGACCAAGCCGCCGGGCAAGGCCATCGGCTCCGACGACGACTGGGATGAGGCGACGGAGGCGCTGCGCCAGGCGGCGTCCAAGCAGAGCCTCGATCTGGTGATGGACGAGGGCGGTGGTGCCTTCTACGGGCCCAAGATCTCGGTCCAGGCCCGCGACGCCATCGGTCGCACGTGGCAGCTGTCGACGATCCAGCTCGACTTCCAGGAGCCGCGCCGATTCGGTCTCGAATACGTGGGCGCCGACAACGCCCGCCACGAGCCGATCATGATCCACCGCGCCCTGTTCGGATCGGTCGAGCGCTTCTTCGGCGTGCTCGTCGAGCACTACGCCGGCGCCTTCCCGGCCTGGCTCGCTCCCGTTCAGGTGGTCGTCCTACCGGTACGAAACGACCACGCGGGCTACGCCCAGAGCGTCGCTGATCGCTTGAAGGGTGAGAGCTTCCGGGTCGACCAGATGGCGGCCGACGAGCCCCTCGGTGCGCGCATCCGCAAGGCCAAGCTCGAGAAGGTGCCCTACATCCTGGTGGTGGGCGACGATGACGTGGCCGCCACCACGGTTGGGGTGAACCGTCGGGGGGCCGAGCGACCCGAGCGCGACGTGGCCCTCGATGCGTTCGTCGACCGGCTTCGGGTCGAGGTCGACACCCGGGTCGCGACCTGAGCCACTCGTGTCGCTCGAACGGCTGTGGGCCGGATGGCGCAGCGAGTACGTCGGCTCGGCCGGCGCCGGGAGCGATGACGACGGTGGGTGCGTGCTGTGCCGGGTGGTCGCCGACGCTGACTCCGTGGTCTGGCGAGGGCGCAAGGTGGCTGTCATCCTCAACGCCTTCCCCTACACGAGCGGCCACCTCATGGTCCTCCCCATCCGCCACGTCGGAGAGCTCGAGGACCTCGAGGGGGACGAAGCCACCGAGCTGTGGGCCACCGTCACCGACGCGGTGAAGGCCCTGAAGGCGGCCTATCAGCCGGAGGGGATCAACCTCGGCGTCAACCTCGGGCGGGCCGCCGGCGCCGGCGTGCCCGGCCACTGCCACGTGCACGGGCTGCCCCGCTGGGTCGGCGAC
Source organism: Actinomycetota bacterium (assembly GCA_030838265.1). Classification (GTDB taxonomy): domain Bacteria; phylum Actinomycetota; class Acidimicrobiia; order Acidimicrobiales; family BP-101; genus BP-101. The sequence goes on from JAUTXA010000018.1 coordinate 8,573, forward strand.
ACCAACTTCACCACTGCGGTGGCCGAGACCCGCGTCCTGCCCGAGGCCTTGCCGGTGACCATGGAGAAGCTACGGGCCGCCTGGCCGGAGCGGGCGCCGACCGAGAACTCATAGCGTGCCGGCGGACGGTGAGGATCGTCACGTGGCCCACGTGCCGCCAGCCATCCATCGCTCGGTCGTCACAAGCGGATAGCCGCCTCGACGCGGGCGGCGGCCTCGCTGGGCGAGAGCCCCGACACGTCGATGCTGGAGGCACCAGGCCATTCGTTTGCGAGCCGATCAAGTGCTCCCGTGTAGTGCTCGATCTGAGCCTCGATCTCTTCGGGCGTGAATAGGTCCCGTGGATGGGTGACCTCCTCGGGGGGCGCGTGCGCGATGCGAGCAGCAAGGTCGGCCGTCGGCGCGGTGAGAATCACCTCGAGGAAGCGGGCCCTGTGCTCGGCCGCGATCGCGTCCAGTCGAGCTACTACCTCGTGGCGGATGTCGAGCTGCGGCAAGACCACGTCTCGCCCTCTGGCGAGGTGCGCCGCCGCCATTGCGTACGCGATCTCGCGGGCAACGCCCTTCGACGACTCGTCCGTCGCCCAGTGACCCAACCACGTACGGAGCAAGTCGATGTCGATGCAGAGAGCCAGCGGCGCGTGGCCACGAGCGCGGCGGCAATCGTCGACTTGCCGGCACCAGGCGGGCCGTTCAGATGGACGAGCGTGGCCATACGACATGATGCCCTGGGTCCGGCGAGAGCCATTGAAGTGACGGTCGTGAGATACGAGCGGCACGCCGAGGCGGAAGTCATAGCCGTTTCGCACCCGCTGGCAAAGGCCCTAGTCCCGCGGTCTGGGACGCGTTGCGCTCTGGGAGACCTAGCGGTGGCGGCGGTAGTGCAGCCCGACGATCCCGTTGCTGAACTCGGTGCTGGAGACCAGGTCGAGACGATAGGACTTGGGGACGTCGTCGAACAGACGCGTGCCCTCGCCCGCAACGTAGGGGTGCAAGTCCAGGCGGAGCTCGTCGATCAAGTCGAGCCGCATGAGCGACCGCCAGAAGCTGACGCCACCCCAGACGACGATGTGGCCGTCGCCGCCATGTCTGAGCTTGTCGATCTCTTCTGTCGTGTCACCGGCGGCGATGGTGGTGTTGGCCCACTCGGCCGTCTTCAGAGTCTGTGAGAAGACGACCTTGCGCCCCGCGTTCATGATGCCGGTGAACGGGTGGTCGGCCGTCGGCAAGGCTGCGGCCATCGCCTCGTACGTTGTGCGCCCCATGATGTGGGCGTACGCGCTCTCGAAGACGTGGAGCTTCTGCTCCAGCTCCGCGGGGTCGGCGGGCAGGCCGAAGCAGAACTGCCAGTACTCGGTGCCCTCGTCGGCGAGCAGGCCGTCGAGCGAGTACATGAACGCCCACGCAATCAGCTTCCGCATGATCAGAACTCCATGGTTTCGGGTCGTCAGGCGACTGGAGTTTGGCCGGTCCGCCGCTCCTCCGACAAAGGCATCAGTGCTTCGGACCGACCCAAGCGTTGCCGGAGCGCGGCACTAGCCTGCGCCGGTGGCCGACGAGACCGACACCGCGACCGAGGGCGGGCACGGCGACGAGGGCGACCACCGCGACGAGCTGCCGCCCGACCTCGACGTCACCGGCTTCGTCGGGCCTTATCAGTTCCCGGACGTGGCCCGTCGGCGGATCCAGGGCGCCATCTACCTGGTGATCGCCGTCGCCCTCATCGCCCTCTGGGTGGCCAAGCGCGACGGCGGCGTCCTGGTCGACGGTGGCTTCTTCGTCCTCGGCCTCGCCCTCGCCGTGGTGGGCCTCTACCACGTGGGCGCGGGGTGGCCCCTAAAGGTCAAGGAGACCGATGCTTTGGTGTCGGCCGCGGCCGAGGTCGGCTTCCCGGTGGGCCATGCCTCGGCCCAGCTCGGCTTCCGGGGGCTGCTCAGTCGCCCGACCTGGCGCATCCTTCTCTACTCAGCCGAGGACCCCCCGGCCCAGCGCGGCCTCGTCCTCGTCGACGGCGTAGACGCGTCGGTCGTGGCCCACTTCGTCGAGGCCAATCCCGAGGACTGGTCGGGCGACTAGGCCCCGATACGGAAGGGGCTAGCTGAAGTCGTACGTCACGGTGCCCGCCGCCGCCGTCGCGGTACCGCAGGCCGCGCTCGCCGCGTCAGTGAACAACACGTCGACTTCGTAACTGCCGCTGGGGAGGGTCAAGGTGCTGGAGCCGCACACCACCGACGTGGAGAGGACCTGGCTGTGCCCGACGGCTGTGCCCGCCGAATTGTCGGTGATGCGGACGGTCGCGCCGACCGCCGGGCTCAACCGGTCAGCCAGTGTGACGGTGACCTGAGCGGCGCCAGTCGGCGCCAAGGCGCAGGCCATGCCCACATTGGCGGCGCCATCGGTGCAGGTCGCGACAACCGGGTGGCCGGCCACGGCGATGTAGGAGCTCTCCTGATGGCTCCCGGCCGCACGGGCCGGGGCGAAGACGGCGAGCGTTGCACAGGCTGCGGTGGCGGCCACGGCCAACAGAGGACGACGCACGATGGGACCCCCTTGCCGGCCTCCCCAGTGGTAGCCGGTCCCTGCTTGTTCGTATTCGAGGCCTTCGACGGATTTCCTCTCTTTGTGGCGACCTGGGCTCTTGGCGACCTTGTCGTGGGCCGAGCGCGACAGAGGGGCCCCGGAGGGCCCCTCGTCGTCGGACTGCAGTGGGACTCAGCTGACGGTGATGGTGCCCGTCGTCCCTGCGTTCTGGCCAGGACCGCAATCGAGCGGAGCGAAGGCGGTGTCGATGAAGACCAACACGCGCGCCGCGCCGGGCAGCACGGTGTAGGTGCCGGTGCCGCAGACCGCGGTGGGAGCGTCATCGAGGAGGTTGCCGGCGGCATCCTCGCTGTAGACCTCGGCGGCGGTGTCGGAGGCGACCTGGTCGGTGACGGTCACGGTGATGGTCGCGCCGGGGGTGGCCGCGAAGCAGGCCCCGCCGATGCCGGGGGCGGCGGCGGCGTCCGAGCCGTCGCAGTTGAGGCTGGCGATGTCACCGGTGCCGGCCACATACGACTGGCTGGAGGCGGCGTGGGCCGACGGCATGACCGCGAAGGCCACGACGCCGAGGCCGCTGACCGCGAGAGCAACGAGCTTGTTCCGCAAGGAAATCCCCTTTGAGCGTGGTGAGAAGAAACTGAACGAAAGGGATGTTCGCCGTGAACGCGGCAATCTCCTGCTTGGAAGGGGTCCTACTCGGGCTTCTTGGCCACCTTGTCGTACAGGTGCTGCGGGAGGGGGTCGTAGTGGTCGTGGGTGGCGACGAAGCGACCCCGGCCGCCCGTGATCGACCGCAGGTCGATGGCGTAGCGCATGATCTCCGACGTGGGGACGAGGGCGACGATCACCTGCTCACCGTCGTTGCCGGCGTCGGTGCCCTGGACCCGTCCCCGCCGGGCGTTGAGGTCGCCCATGACGTCGCCCTGATACGCGAGCGGGACGGCGACCTCGAGGTGAGAGACGGGCTCGAGGATGACCGGCCCCGCCTTGGCCATGGCCTCGTGGAAGGCCAGAGAGCCCGCCATTCTGAAGCTCATCTCCGACGAGTCGACGGCGTGAAACTTGCCATCGACGAGGGTCACCTTGGCATCGACCACCGGGAAGCCGAAGTGGCCGCCGCGCACCATCGTCTCCTGGATCCCCTTCTCGACGGCGGGGATGAACTGGCGGGGGATGGCGCCGCCCACGATGGCGTCGGCAAACTGGAACCCCTCGCCCCGCTCGAGGGGCTCGATACGGATGTTGGCGACGCCGAACTGCCCGTGGCCGCCCGTCTGCTTCTTGTACTTGCCCTCGGCTTCGGCCCGCTGCGAGATGGTCTCGCGGTAGGCGACCTGCACCTCCTCGGTCTCGACCTCGACACCGAACTTTCGGGCCAGACGCTCGGCCGTCACCGACAGGTGGGTCTCGCCCATCCCCGACAGGATCGTCTGGTGCGTCTCGTCGTCGCGCCGCAGCCGCAGGGCGGGATCCTCGTCCTGCAGCTTGTGGAGGGCGGTCATGAGCTTGTCGTCATCGCCCTTCGACTTGGGACGGATGGCGATCGACAGCACGGGGGTCACGTCGGCTGGCCGAGCCACTAGGACGGGCTGACCCTTGGGGGCCAGGGTGTCGCCCGTCTGGGTGTCGGAGAGCTTGGCGACGGCCCCGATGTCGCCGGCCGGCAGCTCGGACACCGGCTCGTGCTCCTTGCCCCGAAGGGTGAACAGGCCGTGCAGCTTCTCGTCGCTGTGAGTGCGCGGGTTGGTGAGGACGGCGTCCGGCTGGATCGTGCCCGACAACACCTTGAAGAGCGAGACCTTGCCCACGTAGGGGTCGGCGATCGTCTTGAAGATGTAGGCCAGCGGTGGACCGGACGGCTCGCACTCGATCTCGTGGACGGTGTCGCCGGCAGTGACGGTCACAGGCGGCCGCTCGGTGGG
>JAUTXA010000028.1 GCA_030838265.1 Actinomycetota bacterium
CATCGTCGTGCCCCTGCGCGCCGTCGGCGTGGCGCTGGACATCGTGCCCGGTGTCGGCCCGGTGGTGGACGAGCCGTTCCGCGGGTGGTCGGACCTGGACCGGTTGCGTCCGCTGGAGCCGGGCGACGTCCCCTACGTCACCGAGGCGATCAAGGGACTGGTCGCCGAGCTCGGCCACATCCCGCTGATCGGCTTCGCGGGCGCGCCGTTCACCCTGGCGTCCTACCTGATCGAGGGCGGGCCGTCGAAGAACCACGAGCACACCAAGGCGATGATGCTCGGGCAGCCCGACCTGTGGGCGGCGCTGCTCGACCGACTCGCGGACATCACCGCGGCGTTCCTGCGCGTGCAGGCCGAGGCCGGGGTGTCCGCGCTGCAGCTCTTCGACTCCTGGGCAGGGGCGCTGGCCCCCGCCGACTACGCGCGCGCCGTCCTGCCCGCCAGCACGAAGGTCCTCTCGGCCGTCGCGGACCTGGGCGTGCCCCGCATCCACTTCGGCGTGGGGACGGGCGAGATCCTGCGCCTCATGGCCGACGCCGGCCCTGACGTGGTGGGCATCGACTGGCGGGTGCCGCTCGACGTGGCGTGGGAGCGGGTCGGCGCCGACAAGGCGGTGCAGGGCAACCTCGACCCCGCCGTCTGCCTGGCCCCGTGGGAGGTCGTCGCCATCGAGGCCGGCAAGGTCCTCGACCGGGCTGCCCGTCGGGCCGGCCACGTGTTCAACCTGGGTCACGGCGTGCTGCCCGAGACCGACCCCGACATCCTGCGGCGACTGGTCGAGTTCGTACATGCCTATGAGTGACACCGTCGGTGTCGTGGTGATGGCCTACGGCACCCCAACCTCACCTGACGACGTCGAGGCCTATTACACCCACGTTCGACGGGGCCGTCCGCCGTCGCCCGAGCAGCTGGACGACCTGCGTCGGCGCTACGACGCCATCGGTGGCATCTCGCCCCTGCTGACCCGCACCCGCGCCCAGCTCGCCGGGCTGCAAGCCGCCCTCGACGAGCAGTGGCCCGGTCACTTCCCTTGTCGGTTGGGGCAGAAGCACGCCGCCCCGTTCGTCGAAGACGCGGTGGCCGAGCATGTGGCCGAGGGGGTGGGATCGATCGTCGGCGTCGTGCTGGCGCCTCACTACTCGGCCCTCTCGGTGGGCGAGTACCACTCCCGCGCCGCGGCTGCGGCCGGCGAGGTGCCGTACCGCGGCGTCGAGAGCTGGCACCTCGAGCCCGGGCTCATCGACCTCCTCGCCACGCGGTTGCAAGAGGCCCTGGCCCGCTTTCCCGCCGACGCCGCGGTGCAGACCCTCGTCACCGCCCACTCCTTGCCGGCCCGCATCCTCGAGATGGGCGACCCCTATCCGGCCCAGCTCGAGGAGACGGCGAAGGCGGTGACCGCCGCGGCCGGAGTCGAGCGGTGGCAGCTGGCCTGGCAGAGCGCGGGGCGCACCCCCGAGCCGTGGATCGGGCCCGACATCCTCGACGTCATCCGCCACCTCGGCCACGACGGAGGCGACGCCATCGACGGCGTGGTCGTGTGCCCGGCCGGCTTCACCTCCGACCACCTCGAGGTCCTCTACGACATCGACATCGAAGCCCAGAAGGTGGCGGCCGAGCAGGGGCTGCAGCTCGAGCGCACGGCGTCGCTGAACGACGACCCTGCCTTCATCACCACCCTGGCGTCGGTGGTGGCCCGCGCCGCCGACCGATGACGGCGTGAGCGAGACACGGTGAAGGTCGCCGTCGTCGGGGGCGGCATCAGCGGCCTCACCGCGGCCTGGTACGCGTCGAAGCTGGGCGCCGAGGTCGTCGTCCACGAAGCGAGCGAGCGCCTCGGCGGCAAGATCTCCCGCGCCACCATCGCCGGGCAGCAGGTCGACACCGGCGCCGACGCCTTCCTCGCTCGGGTCCCCGAAGGCATCGAGCTGTGCCGCGACCTCGGCCTGGGTGACGAGCTGGTCAGCCCGGCGACGGGCCGGGCCTACGTCTGGACGCGCGGGGCCCTCCGGCCTCTCCCCGACGGGCTGGTCCTCGGGGTCCCGACCGACCTGCCCGCCCTCGCTCGATCCGGGATCCTCTCGCCCTCCGGCCTGGCGCGGGCCGGCCTCGACGTGGTGCTCCCCCGCGTCGCCCGCCATCCCGATGTCGACGTGAGCGTGGCCGACGTGATCACCGAGCGCTTCGGGCCCGAGCTCACCGACCGCTTGGTCGACCCCCTCCTCGGGGGCATCAACGCGGGCCGCGCCGACCAGCTCAGCCTCGAGTCGTCGGCAGCCCAGCTGGCGGCCGCGTGTCGCTCGGGCCGCAGCCTCGTGCTCGCTCTGCGCAAGCAGCGCCGGTCCAACCCGCCGTCGGGAGCGCCCGTCTTCTACGCGGTTCGGGGCGGCATGACAGGCCTGACCGACCGCTTGTGTCAGCGGCTCGACGCTGCTGGGGTCTGGCTGCAGACCAACTCGCCTGTCGCCACCCTCGACGACGTCGACGCGGACCGGGTCATCGTGACCACGCCCGCGTCCGTCACCGCTGCCCTCGTCGGCGACGCCGCCCCCGATGCCGCCTCGGCCCTGCGCACCATCGAGTACGCCTCGGTCGCCCTGACCCTGCTGGCCTACCCGTCCTCCGCCCTCACCCGACCCCTCGACGGCAGCGGCTTCCTGGTGCCCCGGGTCGACGGCCGGCTGATGACGGCGTGCTCGTGGGCGTCTTCGAAGTGGGCCGAGCTGGCCTCGCCCGAGACCGTCCTGCTCCGGGTGTCAGCCGGGCGCATCGGCGACGAGCGGACGCTCGAGCTCGATGACGACGAGCTGGTCGAGCGCCTCCACCTCGAGCTGGTCGAGGCCATGGGCCTCACCGCGGAGCCGAGCGACGCCACCGTCGTGCGGTGGCACCGAGCCTTCCCGCAGTACCGGCCCGGCCACCGTGCCCTCGTCGACCGCATCCTCACCGACGTCAAGGACGCCCTTCCCGGAGTCGAGCTGGCCGGCGCCGCCTACCGCGGCGTCGGCATCCCGGCGTGCATAGCAACGGCCCGGCGAGCCGCCGAAGCGGTCGCCGGGCCGGGCTAGGTCCTGCTCTTCAGACTGCTTGGTCAGTCGACGTACTCGGTGCGCCGGCCCACGGTCTGCCGGTCGGAGTCGAAGATGACCGGAGCGAGCATGGCCGACAGGATGAGGATGGCGCCGGTGATGATGAAGAACCAGCCACCGCCAGTGCCGATTCCCAGGCTGTTGGTGAACGATGAGGGCTGGATGGCGACGATGATGCCGAAGCCGAGCATGAGGACACCGAAGAACGTCATGGTGCCGCGGCCTGCGCCAGGAACGGCGCCGGCGCCGATGAGCAGCAGACCGATGACGAAGTCGATCATGCCCATGAGAGGCGTCATGCCCATCCCCATCACCGTCGTGTGCTTCTCGGTCAGCTGGGTGAAATCGATGCCGGTGCGAGCGAGCGTGACCCCGCCGACCACGGCGAAGATCAAGCCGATCACCAGTGCCACGAACTGCGCTGGGCTCCAGGGAGCCCGAGTGACCGAGCGGTGGGCGACGGCGTCGTCAGCCACCACATCTCCGTCACTGACGGTCCGAACGACCCGTGTCATGTGTAGCTCCTTTCCGCCCTTGCGAGGCGAGTGCGTCCCACGATGGGAGCACGGGTAGGTGCTTGGTACGTGGTCCACTCGTTCCCACGCACAGCGTCAAACAAACCGACGGACGGTGGTGAACGATGGGTGTCACCGAGACGAGAGGACGGGGCCCGCTGATGGCTGAAGAGATCGTGGTGCGCTCGCCGTACGACGACGCCGAGGTGGGCCGGGTGCGGGCCTCGACCGGCGCTGATGCCAAGGCCGCCATCGCCGCGGCCAAGGCCGCTCTGGCCGGCGACCCGCTGCCGCAGTGGCGACGGGCCGAGATCCTCGATGCCGCGGCGTCCGCCCTGGCCGCCCAGCGCGAGGACTTCGCCCGCACGATCGCGGCCGAGGCGGCCAAGCCCATCAAGACAGCCAGGGTCGAGGCCGACCGCGCCGTCAGCACCTTCACCTTCGCGGCGGCCGAGTGCCGGGTGCTGGCCGGCGAGATGGTGGCGATGGAGGCGAGCGAGGTGGGCGAGGGGAAGCTGGGGTTCGTCTTGCGGGTGCCGATCGGCGTCGTGGGTGGCATCACCCCGTTCAACTTCCCGCTCAACCTGGTGGCCCACAAGGTCGCCCCGGCCATCGCCGCCGGATGTCCGATCGTGGTGAAGCCGGCCAGCCAGACGCCGCTGTCGGCGTTGAAGCTGCGCGACCTGCTCGTCGAGCAGTGCGGGTTGCCCAGCCCGTGGTTCCAGGTGGTGCCCGGTCCCTCCGGCGAGGTCGGAACGGCGATCGTCACCTCCGACGACATCGCCCTGATCACCTTCACCGGTTCGCCGCCCGTGGGCTGGTCGATCCGAGAGCAGGCCCCCAAGAAGCGCGTCGGCCTCGA
>JAUTXA010000030.1 GCA_030838265.1 Actinomycetota bacterium
TCACGGAGCGTGCCGACGACCCCGCGTTGCATCCACGTTGTTCCCACTCTGACCATAAAATTCACCACGGAGCGTGGATTTCCTGCACATTGTCCATTTCAGGCACGCCGACGCCTAGGTCAAACGACCTATTCGGCCGCCCGGTCGGCAGGACGGCACCCCAGAGCCCCGACCCGTTTTGGCGGGCCCATTGGCGTCGAATCGACGTCGATTCGACGCCAATGGGCTCGTCGAGGTGTGTCGGCGGACGGGCCGGGCGGGCTCAGGTGGGGTGGACGAGGCCAGCGCGGAGGGCGCACAGGATGGCCCCGGCGGTGACGGCGGCCGTCTCGGATCGCAGCACCGTGGGGCCCAGGTCGACGGTCGGACGGCCGGCGCCGAGCTCGGCCTCGCTCCAACCGCCCTCCGGACCGATGGCGAGGACGGGCCGGCTGAGAACCGGCGAATCGCCGTCGAATTCGGCGAGGGCGACGTCGTCGAGCGACGCCAGGGTCGTCACCAGGTGCACTACCGGGAGCCAGACCCGGCGCGACTGCATGGCCGCCTCGCGGGCTACCACGCGCAGCCGCTCAACCTGGCGCCCGGCCCGGTCGCCGCTCCACTTCACCACCGACCGGTCGGTCTGCAGCGGCACGATCGCGTCGACACCGAGCTCGGCCAGCTTCTGCACCACCCACTCCGGCCGGTCGCCCTTGGTCGGGGCGAACGCCACCGTCAACGCCGGCGACGGCCGGTCCTCGGACACCACCTCACCCGTCGCCTCGAGCGCGCCCGTGTCACCCGATGCTGACGACCACAGACAAGGGCGCCACGAGCCGGCCCCGTCCGACGCAGTCACCGACTCCCCCGCCCGCAGCCGCAACACCCGCCCGAGGTGATGGACGTCGTCCGCCGACAGCGCCAACGAATCCAGCGACGATACGAACACGTGGGCCTTGGCCTCGCGTCGAAGGCGCAAGCGCTCGCCCTCAGGGCTTGAAGGCACCACGGATCTTCGACAGGAGGCCCGTCTCGGGCGGGGCCACCGTCTCGTCCCGCTCCTCGGCGAAGCGGCGCAGCAGATCTTCCTGCTCGGCCGTCAAGCCCACCGGCGTGTCGACCACGACGTGGACGCGCAGGTCGCCCCGGCCCCGTCCATCGACGTAGGGGACGCCCTTGCCCCGCAAGCGGATCTCCTTGCCCGAGTGGGTGCCGGGGTGGATGTGCAGCTCGTCGTCGCCGTCCAAGGTCGAGTAGTCGAGGCGTGCGCCCAACGCCGCCTGGGTGAAGGGGATGTGCAGCTCGTGCACCAGGTCGTAGCCCTGACGCTCGAAGACCTCATGGGGTCGGACCCGCAGGTGCACGAACAGGTCGCCCACCGGTCCGCCGCGCGGACCAGCCCCGCCCTTGCCAGTGAGCCGCAGGGTCGTGCCGTCGTCGACACCGGCCGGGACGTCGACGAGGAACGACTTCTGCTCGATGACCCGTCCGTCGCCCCGGCACTGCGGGCAAGGGCTGGCGATGATCTGGCCCGTGGTGCCGCAGTCACCGCAGGGGCCGGCCGTCACCATCTGGCCCAGGATCGAGTGGCGCACCCGGCGGATCTCACCGGTGCCCTGGCACGACGGGCAGGTGGACGACGTCGTCCCCGGTGCCGCGCCCGTTCCCGCGCACCCGCCGCAGGGGACGGGGACGCGGGCCTCGATCTCCTCCTGCGAGCCGAAGACGGCGGCGGTGAACTCGAGCTCGAGGACCGTCTCGAGGTCGGGGCCGCGGGGCGGGCCGGCGGGACCACGGCCGCGCCCGCCACCGCCCCCGAAGCCGCCACCGCCCCCGAAGAAGGCCTCGAAGATGTCACCCAGGCCGGCGCCGAAGGGCGACCCGGCACCGAAGGGATCGCCAGCCGAGCCGGCCGAGCCCGTCCCCCTGATGCCGTCGATGCCGAAGGCGTCGTACTGGCGGCGCTTCTCGGGGTCGCGCAGCACCTCGTAGGCGAGGGTCACTTCCTTGAAGCGCTCCTCGGCTTCCTTGTTGCCGGGGTTGGCGTCGGGGTGAAGCTCGCGAGCCAAGCGGCGGTAGGCCTTCTTGAGGTCGTCGTCGCTGCAGTCGCGGGTGACCCCCAGCAGCACGTAGAAGTCGGTGATCGGCGGCATCGTCGTCGGAGAACCGCTAGCCCTCGGTGAGGTGGCGGCCCAGCCGCTGGCTCACGACGGCGACGGCGGCCAAGGCCTGGGGGTAGTTCATGCGGGTGGGTCCGAGGACACCGATGGTGCCGGCCAGCTCACCCTCGACCTCGTAGGGGGCGACCACGACCGAGCACTCGGCGAGGGGCTCGAGCCCGGTCTCGGCGCCGATGGCGACCGACAGGCCGCGGTCCAACACGTCGCGCAGCAGGGTCACCACCACGAACTGCTGCTCGAGGGTGGCCAACACGTGGCGCACCGACTCGACGGTGTCGAAGGCGGCGGCCATGCGGGATGCGCCGCCGACGAAGACGTGATCGGTCTCGTCGGAGTGGTCGCCCGAGGCCAGGCCACCGAAGGCGGCGCCCACCACCCCGTCCGTCACCACGTCGCCGATCGACGGGGGCGCGACGAGTGAGCCCAACGCCGAGCCCGTCAGGTGCTGGGCCAGGTGGGATGAGGCGGCGGCGATGCGCGTCTCGGTCACGTCGTCGGCCAGCTCGACGGCCCGCTTCTCGACCACCCCGTTGCTCAGCACCGCCACCAGCAAGGCGACCTTGGGGGCCAGGCCGACCAGATGGACGGAGCGGATGGTGGCCGCCTCGTGGGGCGGGCCGACCACCACGGCGGCGTAGTCGGTGAGCCCCGAGAGGAGCTGGCTGGTGTCGTGCAGCATCTGCTCGAGGGCGCCGTGGGCCCGGTTGAAGAAGTCGCGCACCGCGGCCCGCTGTCCGGGTTGGAGGTTGCCGGTGGGCGCCATGTTGTCGACGAAGAAGCGGTAGCCCTTGTCGGTGGGGATGCGTCCGGCCGACGTGTGGGGGTGGGTGAGGTAGCCGTCGCGCTCGAGGCCGGCCATCTCGTTGCGGATGGTGGCGGGCGACACGGCCAGCTCGCTGGCCCGGGCCACCGTGGCCGAGCCGACCGGCTCCGCGGTGGCGATGTATTCCTCCACCACGGCCCGGAGGATGGCGGCCTTCCGTTCGTCGAGCATTAGCACTCAAGTGTACCGAGTGCTAACGCCGATACCGGATCCCCGCCTCGGGGATGTCAGTCATCGGCACTGATCTCCTCGTGGGGGACGGGGTAGAGGTAGCGGACGAGGGCGATCGCCAACGCCCCGCCCACCAGCTCGAAGCCCACGAAGGCCGGCACCGAGAACGGCTTGATGCCGGCGAAGGTGTCGCTGAAGGCCCGGGCCACCGTGACCGCCGGGTTGGCGAAGCTGGTCGACGAGGTGAAGAAGTAGGCGGCACCGATGTAGGCCCCGACCGCGAAGGGCGCCACCGCGCCGCGGCCCGAGCGGGCCATGGCGAAGATGACGAGCAGCAGCCCGACAGTCGCCACCACCTCGGCCAGCCACAGCCCCCCGCCGGTGCGCGCCTTGGTCGACCACGTCACCGCCGGCAGCGAGTACATGAGGTTGGCGATCATCGCTCCCCCGATGCCGCCGGCGATCTGGGCCGGGATGTAGGCGGCCAGGTCGCGGGGCCGCAGGCCTCCGAGCACGGCGTCGGCCACGCTGACCACCGGGTTGAGGTGAGCGCCCGACACGGGACCCACGGCCACGATGATGGCGGCTAATCCCGCCGCCGTCGCCGCCGCGTTCTCGAACAGCTGCAGCCCGACGTCGCCGGGCGACAGGCGCTGGGCGGCGATGCCCGACCCCACGACCACGGCCACGAGGAACGCCGTCCCCACCGCCTCGGCCACCGCCCGCCGGGCCAGGTCGGGCCTCACGCCAGGGCGGCGCGCAGAGCGGCGAGGCGCTCGGGGACGATGCGCCACATCATCCAGCGCCCCCGCTTCTCGCCCGTGATGAGGCCGGCGTCGGCCAGAGCCTTGGTGTGATGGCTCACCGTGGGCTGCGACTTGCCGAGCGGGTCCTCGAGGTCGCACGAGCACACCTCACCGGCCGCCGCCACCAGGCTCAGCAGTCGCAGGCGGACGGGGTCACCCAGCGCTGCGAAGAGCCGGGCCAGCTCGGTGGCCTCGTCCTCGGCCAACGGCGAGGCCTGCAGGGGCGCGCAGCAGACCCCGTCGTCGAGCTCGACCAGTGCCGTTCGCTTGCCTGCCATGGGGACCTCCAGTTGCCCGACCTAGAATGTATTGACAAATCTCGATGGATTCGCGAGAGTCGATGTATCGACATTCGTCAATCTACAGGAGGCAACCTCCCAATGTCACGCATCCAACTCGCCCTCAACGTCCCCGACATCGACGCCGCCGTGGCCTTCTACTCGAAGCTCTTCGCCACCGAGCCCAACAAGCGCAAGCCCGGCTACGCCAACTTCGCGGTGGCCGACCCGCCCCTGAAGCTCGTCCTCTTCGAGAAGGCCGGCGCCGAGGCCCGCCTCAACCACCTGGGCATCGAGGTCCCGTCCCCCACCGAGGTCGCCTCGCACCAGGCCCGGCTGTCGGACGAGGGCGTGGCCAGCGTCGAGGAGAACGGCACCTGTTGCTACGCCACCCAGGACAAGGTCTGGGTCGACGCTCCCGACGGGGCGTGGGAGATCTACGCCGTGCTGGCCGACACCGACGCCTTCGGCACCTCGTCCCAAACGGTCGACGCCTCGACACGTTGCTGCTGAGATAGGGCCATGGGGGTGGCCTTGGTGACGACGCTCAGCCCTTGACGAGCGAGACGGCCTCGCCCAGAAAGCGGATCGAGCGCTCGGTGATCGGCGTCACCACCAAGATCAACTCGTCGACACCCGCGTCGCGGAACTCGCCCAGCCGGGCCGCGATCGTCGCCGCCGACCCCGTCACCAGGGCGGCCGTGGCGTGCTGCGGCCGGTCGGCCACGCCGCCCTCGACGCTCACCATCACCGTGGCGCTGCGTTCGATCTCGTCCGGGTCGCGTCCCACGTCGCGTGCCAGCTCGCTCACCCGTGCGCTGGCCGCCACGAAGCCCTCTGGCGTGTTGCCGTACCAGTCCGACCAGACGTTCCAGCTGTCGACGAACGGAAGGGCGGCGCGCAACACACGCTCGCCGATCGAGCCCACCATGAGGGGCACGGGAACGGACGGCATGGGCAGCACGACGGCGTCGTCCACCCGCTCGAACTCGCCCTCGAACGTCACCCGCTCACCGCCGAGGAGGCGGCGGATGATCTCGAAGGACTCCTCGAACCGGGATGCCCGCCGGTCGAACGGCACACCGAAGGCCCGGAACTCTGTCTCGTTCCACCCCGCCCCGATGCCGAAGACGAAGCGGCCGCCGCTGACCTCTTGCACGGCGGCCGCCCGGCGGGCCAACAGGCCGGCGGACGAGAAGGCGGTGCAGGCCACCAGCGGGCCGAGGCGGACGCGCTCGGTCACGGCGGCAAGGGCGGCGAGCAGGGGCCAGGCATCCCACGGGCCGCGCTCCTCGCGGCCATCGCCGCGATACAGCAGGTGGTCGCCCAGCCAGACGGAGTCGAAGCCCACCTCCTCGGCGGCGTGGGCCATCGCCGCGTACTCGGACCACGGCACGACGCGCTCGACCTCCGGCAGCTGCACCCCGACGCGGAAGCCACTCGCCATGGCCGCAGACTACGAGCCCTACGACCGCCCTCCGACCAAGTTCAACAGCTCGCCGGCCACCCACCATTGGGCCGGACGTCCGGTCACCGGGCGCGGTCCCTCGACAGGAGCGACGATTCCTCGCTCGGCCAGCTGAGCGAGCGCCAATCGGGCCGCTTGGGGGCTGACGTCGCACAAGTCGGCTACCACACCCGCAGTCAGGGCCGGGTGGGCCGGCAACAGGTCGATGATCCGGTGGGCCACCGCGTCCTGGCGAAGGTCGGCGGTGATCGTTCGCCATCGCTCGAGCAATGCCGCCGCGGCGTCAAGCACCGCGCTGCTTCCTGCGGCCGCCGCCTCTACCGCCTCGGCGAACCACCGGACCCATCCCTCGACATCGCCCTGGCGGAAGCGGGTGAGCCCGGCCAGGTACCCGCCAACATGGCGCGCCAGCTGAACGGACACCGGCGGCGGCACGGGAACGGCGAGTCGCGACGACAACGTCCGGCTGATCAAAATTCTCCCGATGCGGCCATTGCCGTCGGCGAACGGGTGGATGACCTCGAACTGGCCGTGGGCGATGGCCGCCTGCGAGATGGCGTCGAGGTCAGTGCGGGCGAGAAAGGCGACCAGGTCATCAACGAGATCTGCGATGTGGCTCGGCGGAGGCGGCACGTAGGCGGCCACCAAGGGGTTGGCGCCTCCGACCCACCCAAGTCGGTCGCGCCAACGGCCCACCAGAGTCGGGTCGAGGTCGGCGTGGCTCATGAGGCGCTTGTGCCAGGCCCTCAGCTTGGCCGGCGTGACGGGACGGGGATCGGACAAGGCCTCGGCCACCACGGCCAAGTTGTCAGCGATCCAACCTGCCGTTTCCGGCGACAGCGCGGCGGCGGTTCGACCGTCCCTCGCCGCCTCGATGAGCGCCACCTCGGCGACCGGCGCCCGCACGCCTTCAATGGCGCTCGACGCCAGACCCTCGGAGCGAAGCAGGAGCCGGGCGGGCACCTCGAGCGGGCCCGCCGAGCGATCGCCCATGCGGATCACGCCGGCGGTGGCTCGCTCGGTTGCCCGCACGGTGGGTGCGGACCATGCGGCCTTTACGCGGACGATGCGGCCGGGGATCCAAGCGTCGACGGGCCGCCCTTCCCACGTTGCCCGCACTGTCCGACCGGCCATCCGGCGATCCTTTCGTATCCCCCCGACTTACGAAAGGATACCGTCATATCCTTGCGAAACCCAGCCCATGCCACCTGAGGGGCCGGAGCCGGTACCTTGGGGGTGCGGCCACATGTCGTGGCCCACCATCAGCCTCGGCTCCCGGCGGCGCGCCAGCGCCCCGATCCGATCCTCCTGGGCCACAGCGAGGAGACACGGATGTCGATCCGAACCAAGACCGAGGCCGCCGAGACCGTCATCGACTTGACCGGCACCAGCAACTTCATCGGACCGCTGCTGCCGAGTCCGGCCGCCGCCACGGTGGCGCCCACTTGCCTGGCCAGCGTGTTCCCCGGCCATCACTGCGGCCGTCCCGTCAGCGACGGTCAGGAGCTGTGCAACTCGCACTCGGCCATGGGGTGGTCAGCCGCCGTCCCCGTCGGCGCGCACCCGTCCGTCCACTAGACCCGCGCTTCGAACCACACCCGCTTGCCGCCGGTGACGGGCTCGCAGCCCCACCGGTCGGCCAGGCGGGCGACGAGGGCCAGGCCGCGCCCGCGTACCGCGGTGGGCGGGGTGTCGAGGTTGAGCTGCGGCTGGCCTGGGCTCGAGTCGATCACGTCGACCCGCAACCGCCGATCGGTGAGGTCGAGGGTCATGGTGTAGGGAGCGTGGGCGTGCTGGACGGCGTTGGTCGTCAGCTCGCTCGTCATCAGGGCGACGTCGCCGACCCGATCCTCGCCCCAGCCTTCGGCCCGCAGGAGGCGCACGACCTGTTGCCGACTGAGCGCGACGCTGCCGGCGTCGGCTGGCATCGTGTAGGCCTTGCGCATCGGCTCGTTCGCCCCTTCGGCTTGGCTGGAGGCCCACGAGGTCTGGGTAGAACCTCGTGCCCCGTACCCCGCGGCGGGCATGCCCAACCCACGGTGCCGCCGACTTCTGCACCTCGGCAACGAGTCGCGGGTGTATCGTCACGAGTGACACGCCTGCTCCGGACCCCTGGCAGCGCACGACACGCGGCGCATCACACCAGGAGACAGCAATGGCAGTCATCGAGCGGCCGGAGGGTGCCGAGTACCGCGAGCCTGTCCTGCGGGAGTCGGCCTACCACCTCGCCCTGATCGAGCTCCAAGAGGCCATCCAGCCGCCGCTGCCCGACCTGCTCGACCCCGAACTCGGTGTGCGCTACGTGCCCGCCGACCAGGCCAGCGCCG
>JAUTXA010000047.1 GCA_030838265.1 Actinomycetota bacterium
GGTCTGGTTCTGCCCCCAGATCTGGTCGCTCTGACCACCTTATCTGGTGCCAGAACCGGGTGGCGAGGGTCAGACGAGGGGCCAGGGGTAGGGGCGGCGGTCGTGGCCCGGGTCGGGGAAGCGGTCGAGCTGGGCCACCGCCGCGGCGCGAGCCGCCAGCGCCGCCACCTCGTCGCGGTCGAGCAGCCCGTGCAACTCAGCCGGCAGGTCGAGGGCGAAGCGGGACGCCGCCTCCCGCAGCGGCTCGGGGATGGGGTCGCCGGCGAAGTCCCAGATCACCGTGCGCAGGTGCGGATCGGCGTTGAAGCAAAGGCCGTGATCGATGGCCCAGATCTTCCCGTCCCCATCGATGAGGCAGTGGCCGCCCTTCCGATCGGCGTTGTTGGCGATGAGGTCGAAGGTGCAGACCATGCGCAGGGCGTCGTGATGGACGGGGTCCTCGAGCAAGGTGAAGTAGTGCTGGTCGTAGTCGACGTCGACGAAGCGCTGGAGGGAGCCCACGCCGAGCGGGCCGTCATCGCGCACCACCGTCTCGGGGACGAAGCACCACCCCAGCGCCTCGGAGAGCACGTAGGCAGCCACCTCCCGCCGGTAGAGGCCGGCCGGAAAGTCCCAGAGCGGGCGCTCGCCCCGGTGCGGCTTGTAGATGGCCTGCCCATGCAGGTCGCCGCACTCGAGGTTGGCCAAGAACGTGGCGTTCGAGCTCCAGGGCATGCGGCCCTCGATCTCGACTGACCCTTCGGTGAGGAGGGTCAGAGCTTCGGCGGACGGTGGCCGTTGGTCCGGGGGCACACGTGACCTGTCGGGTCGAGGGGGAAGCCGCAGAGCGGGCAGGGCGGTCGGCCGCTATCGACCAGCTGGGTGCCTCGGATGGCCACCGCCGCCATCTGCTCGCGGGTGGCCAGGACGCGCAACGTCGCGCCCTGCGGTCGATCGTCACCGCCGCCGTCGTCCCCCTCGCGGCCCTCGGTGGCCTGGTCGATGAGCTCGGCCAGAAGCTCCTCCTCGGTGAGCTCGCGGGGGACAAACTCCTCGACGGTCAACACCAGCCGGTCGAGGGCCTCGTCGTAGCCCAGCTGCATGTTGCCGACCGACCAGGCCACGTCCGTCGGGTCCTGGGGCTCGAGATTGTCGGGCAGGTGGCCCGGTCGTTCGAGGTTCTTCAGCAGCTCGGACACCGCCTCGGCCAGGGCCGACACCTGCTGCTTCTCGACCTTCACCGACACCACCTCGAGCCCGGCCCTGACCTGCAGGAAGAAGAGGCGACGCCCCGGCTCCCCGACTGTGCCGACGGTGATGAGGTCGGCGTCGGTGAAGTTGAAAGACTCGCTCATGCCGCCGCGCTCAGGGTGTTGACGCCCACCACGAAGGGCCCAGCGTCCGAGTAGGTGACGGTGCTGATCGAGCAGGGCGAGATGAGGATGCGCTGGAAGAGGTCGAGGTGGCTGCCCATGGCGTGGGCCACGGCCGCCTTGATGGGATCGGCGTGGGAGACGGCGACCACCACCTCGCCCGGGTGGTCCTTGCATATGCGAGCCACCGCGTCGGTGATGCGGGTCTGCATCTCGGTGAAGGACTCGCCGCCTGGGAAGCGGAAGCCGCTGGGAAAGCGCTGCACCGTCTTCCACTCCGGCAGCTTCACGAGGTCCTTGAGCTTGCGGCCCGTCCACTCGCCGAAGTCGCACTCGATGAGGCCGCGGTTGACCCGAGCCCGCAGCTCGAGGGCCTTGGCGATGGGGGCGGCCGTCTCACGGGTGCGCTCGAGGGGCGACGCATAGACGGCGGTGACCTTGGCCCCGCTCGCTTTGATGCGGTCGGCCGCGGCCTGGGCCTGTTCCCTGCCCTTGTCGGCCAGGTGCAGGCCGGCGGCCCGGCCCGGAAGGACCTGGCCCGTCGTCGGCGTCTGTCCGTGGCGGACGAACAGGATGGTCGTGGGCTTGGGAGCGTTGGCCTTCGATGGCACGGTCTTCGACGAAGCGGCGCGGGTGGGCATGGCGGCGCCACGAACCTACCCTGACCCGGTGGCCCAGCCGGACGCGATCTCCCGCATCAACGCCGAGATCGTCGAGTGCCGTCGCTGCCCGCGGCTGGTGGCGTGGCGGGAGGAGGTGGCTGCCGAGAAGCGCGCCGCGTTCGCCGACCAGGAGTATTGGGGGCGGCCCATCCCTGGATTCGGCGACCCCAAGGCCAGGTTGGTCATCGTCGGCTTGGCCCCCGCCGCTCACGGCGCCAACCGGACGGGCCGCATGTTCACGGGTGACCGCAGCGGCGACTGGCTCTTCCGCGCCCTGCACCGGGCGGGGTACGCCAACCAGCCCATCAGCGTGAGCGCCACCGACGGGCTGCGACTGACCGACGCCTACATCACCGCCGCCGTCCGTTGCGCCCCGCCCGCCAACAAACCGACGGCCGAAGAGCGCGACAACTGCCAGGCCTACCTGGCCCGCGACCTCGCCGCCCTCAGCGAGACGGCCGCAATCGTGGCCCTCGGGCAGTTCGGCTACGACGCGGTCTGCCGGGTTCTCGGCGTTCGTCCTCGCCCTCGGTTCGGCCACCTGGTCGAAGTGCCCGTCGACGAGCGCCGAACCATCGTCTGCTCCTTCCATCCCAGCCAGCAGAACACCTTCACCGGCAAGCTCACCGAGCCCATGTTCGATGCCGTGTTCGCCCGGGCCCGCCAGCTGGCCGACGCCGCCGACCTCAGCGCACGAGGGCGATGACCTCACCGGTGCCGTAGATGACGGCCGAGACGGCGAGGAAGCCGGCCACCGTGAGCCGCAGTCGCCGGTCGCTGGCCTTGATCGCCCAGTGGGCGCCGATGCGGGCGCCGGGGATGACGCCGATCGAGAGGAACAGCGCCGTCCACCAGTCGATGTCGTGCAGGTGCCAGTGGGTCAGCGTGCCGGGGATGGCAAAGATGCCGACGCACGCGAGAGACGTGGCGATGGCCGTCTTCAGCGGGATGCGGGCCACCTCGGTGAACCCGGGGACCATGACCACCCCGCCGCCGATGCCGAGGAGGCCCGACATGAGGCCCGCCCCGCCGCCGACCAGGGCGAGGACGAACGCCGTGTCGTGCCCCGCGACTGGGGTCGGTGATGGGGCCGCGTGCTCGGCGGGAACGGCGACCCACTCGTCCTCGGCCTCCGATCGCAGGTCGTCGGGGCGGCGAGGGGGACGGCTCATCCGGTAGGCGGTGTAGCCGAGGAGGGCGGCGGTGAGGATCATCAGCCAATGTCCGTGGCCGGGGACGGCGTGGGAGAGGAACGAGCCGCCGACTGCGGCCAGGATCCCGGTCGGCGCCGTCCAGGCCACCACCCGCCACTCGATGAGCCCCTCGTTGGCGTAGCGAGCCGTCCCCGAGACCGCGCTCGGGAGGATGGCGGGCAGCGTCGTACCGACCGCGAAGATGGCACTCAGCCCGAGCGCTCGCACCGCCGGGGTCGAGATCACCGCGCCCCCCACGCCGAACGCAGCCGACATGACACCGGTGAAGACCCCGACCAAGAGAGCCAGGGCGGCGTGCAGCGGCGTCAGGTCGAGCACCTCGTTTGTCTACCTGACCCTGCCTCCGCTGACCTAAGTTCGAGCGGATGGCCAGCTCCCACGCCGACGTCCTCGAACGACTCCGCGCCACCGTTCGCGACCTGGTGTCGCTCACCACCACCCTCTCCGCGGCCCAGATGCGCAAGGCGGCGGCCCCTCGGGAGTGGTCGCCGGCCCAGGTCGTCGCCCACCTCGCCGATGCCGAGCTCGTCTACGGGTTCCGGCTGCGCAAGGTCGTCACCGAGCCGTACCCCCACCTCGCCGCCTTCGACGAGAACGCGTGGGCCGACCGGTTCGCCTTGATCGACGAGGAGCCCAAGGACGCCCTGGCCCGCTGGCGCGTCCTGCGGGAGTCGAACCTGCGCATCTTCGACTCGCTCGTCGACGACGAGTGGGAGCGCACCGGGATGCATGCCGAACGGGGCGAGATGAGCACGGCCGACATCGCCGAGCTGCTCGCCGACCACGACCGCAACCACCTCGACCAGATACGCAAGTCCCTCGCCGGCTAGGAGCGACGCTGCCGCAGCGCCTCCGCGGCGCGCTCCAGCCCTCGCCGATGGGCGAAGTCATGAGCGAAGTACCCGTACTTGTCGCCATTCAGCATCTTCCCGAGGGCCAGTCCGAGCCAGGAGCGACCGGCGCCATGCGGCACCTTCTCGATCCAGCGATCGTCGGTCGTCGCATCGATGGCGGCGACGAGTTCATCCCGCGTCGCTGCGTAGTCGGTCTCGACCTTCTTCAGCGACCATGAGCGCTTCTTCGCCAGATGATGGTCGTTGAAGCTGGCGACGCTGTCGAAGCTGCTGAGCTGGTCACCCGCGGGCCGTCTCGCGCCCATCACAACGAGGGCGCGATGCTCATGGGTCGCCAGATGCCCGAGCAGGTCCTTCACCGACCAGGTGCCGTCGCCAAGCGGCGTGGCAACGGTCCGCTCCGCGCTGGTCAGTCCGCTGACCACCCCGTCGGTCCAGGCCCGACAGGTCCGCAGGATGTCAATGGCCCGCGCCTGTGACGGCATCTTCCACACTGGCGTGAACTCGAACGAGCTCGCTCCCACAGTCACGCATCTTGCCCGGCCCGCACTGGCCGGTCGAGCGGCGGCAGAGGCCCTTACGCGCCGCGTGTCGTGGCGCGGATGAACGGCAAGACCCTCGGAATGACGTGTCAGAACTCACCGCTGGAGGGTCAGCTACGGCCGGGTGCAGCGAGAGCAGCGCGCAATCTCGCTTGATAGTGACGGCGGCTCCGCTTCATGAGAGCGCACACGACCGGCGCCACCACTCTTCCGACGACCCCGCGAGGGGTCACTTCGTAACGAATCAAGTGCTCGGTGCCGATCGCCGTGCTCACGAAGTCCTCCGTGATCACCGTGCGGATCGGCCACGACGGCTTCACCGACTCGAAGACACATTGGGCCGGCGGGTTCCACACCACAGTCCTGCTGATTCCTTTGATCGGCAATCCCAAGACCCGGCCGGAAAGGTGATTGAGCGTGCCGACAGCTTGTGGCCCCTGCGGCTCGAACTTCAAGGGCTCGATCTCGCTGCCGTGCTCAACGACGAACGCCCAGGCCTCTTCCGGGGGCACGGGCAGCTGGATCGTGCTTCGGAAACGGGACACGCAGATAGCCTCGCGCTTGATGGCGATATTGCCAGGCAGCCGGATAGGGCCGCCGCGCCGAAAGCCTCCCCCTACGAGAGGCGCTCGACGATCATGGCCATGCCCTGGCCGCCGCCGACGCACATCGTCTCGAGGCCGATCGTCTTGTCCAGCGTCTCGAGGTCGTTCAGCAGCGTGTTCATGATCCGCGCGCCCGTCATGCCGTACGGGTGTCCAACCGCGATCGCGCCACCGTGCGGGTTGAGCTTGTCGCTGAACGGATCGACGCCGACGTCGCGGCAGACGGCAATCACCTGCGCGGCGAACGCCTCGTTCAGCTCCATCACGTCGACGTCGTCGATCGTCATGCCGGCCTGCGCGAGCACCTTGCGCACCGCCTCGATCGGGCCGACGCCCATGATCTCCGGCGCGACACCTGAGACGCTCGACGCGATGATCCGTGCGCGCGGCTTGATCCCGAGCTCGCGCGCGCGGTCGGCCGACATCACGACCACCGCTGCGCCGCCGTCGTTCAGCGGGCACGCGTTTCCGGCGGTGACCCGGCCGCCCGGCTTGAACGCCGGCTCGAGCGACTGCAGCTTCTCCAGCGTCGACGAGCGCCGCGGGCCGTCTTCGACGTCGACGCCGTTCCACGCGGAGATCTCCCGCGCGAAGAAACCGGAGTCCTGCGCAGCGACCGCGCGCTCCTGCGACTGCTGCGCGAAGCGATCCATGTCTTCGCGCGAGACGTCCCACTGCTCCGCGACATTCTCGGCTGTCAGGCCCATCGGGATGTAGACGTTCGCGATCGGCGCGTTGTCGCC
>JAUTXA010000064.1 GCA_030838265.1 Actinomycetota bacterium
TGGAGGTAGTCGCGCAGCGGTGAGATGTGGTCGCCTGCCGCCTGGGTGTCGTCCTCGGTCTGCATGACGACCGACGACGACCAGAAGGGGCTCTTCGACAGGGCCTCGACGATCTTGCCGATGGCAAAGTCGTTGTCGGCCACCATCGACTCCGGCGTCGGGCTTCCGACGTTGGTGGCGAGGGTGTGGTTCACCGGCAGCGACATGTAGATGAAGTTGGGCATCGTGTCCTGGCCGGTCGCGTTGTAGACGTCGGTCCAGTGGTTGAGGGCGAACTGCGGCGGCAGGCCGCGACCGTTGCAGTCGTCGGTGTTCACCGTCGCGTATGAGGCGCCGGCGCTGAACGAGGGCGCCGGTCCGTCGGGCGATGTCCCGGTGATGAATTGCAGGGCGCGGCAGCTGTCGAAGTAGGCGATGTCGCCGTCCTTCCAGTTCGGCGCCTTGTAGGGGTCGAAGTCGTGGCCCGATGAGCGGGCCGTGCTCTCGCCGTAGATGGCCATGCTCAGCTTGCCGGGGCCGGCCTGTGACGGCGGGACGGCGCCCGCTTCCTTGAAGGCTTCGAAGATGTAGCCACCCTCGGGATCGTTGAGTTCGTCCTCGCCGGCACCGATGGCGCCGCCGGGGTTGCCCGCTGCACCCTGCTTGAGGGCATCGCCGTTGCCGTGGTTGCCACGGACGCTCTCGTCGTAGTCGGCCGGCCACGTCTTCTCGTTGTGGTCGGTGGCGATGGCTCCCGAGGTGAACGAGTGACCGGTCACCGAGACCTCGGCGTCGGAGAAGAAGTTGTCACCGAGGCTGAAGCGGTCGGCCAGGGCGTGGTGGTTGGGCGTGTTCGACCGGCCGAACAACGTCATGGACGGGTTGGCGTTGTAGGCGGTGGGGTTCATGTCGCCGAAGTACGAGTCGAACGTCTTGTTCTCGGTGACGATGTAGATCACGTGCTTGACCGGCGACGACTGGCCGGACGGCGGGCACAGGACCTGGGAGACGCGGACGACCTGGGTCGGGGTGCACGGGTTCACGGTCAGGGCGTCGAGGTTGTCGTTCTCGCGCACCGTCTCCGTCCACATCGACGCGTGCTCGAGGCTGAAGGGCAGGTCGATGGCGCTGACGCTGCCGTCCATGTTGGTGCCGTTGAAGAACACGCTGCCGTTGGCGCCCGGCCCGGGGCCCTTGCCCTTGGCGTTAGTGACCCAGAGGCGGTAGCCGTCGGTGGTCGGCGTCACGGCCAGGGCCGAGGGGTACCAGCCGGTCGGGATGTAGGCGGGCTGGCCGGCGATGCGCCCGCCGCTGGCGCCGTCGAGCACCTCGACCGCGTTCATGCCGGCCAGGGCCACGAACAGGCTGTCACCGTTGGGCGAGAGGGCGAAGGCATCGGGGTGGGCGCCGACGTCGGCCTTGGTCGGCATGCCGGCGACCGGGCTCACCGAGTGGGTGGCCACGACCGACGGAGCGGCGGCGGCCGCGTCGATGACGCTGATGGTGTCGTCGTTGGTGTTGGCGACGAACAGCCGGGACTTGTCGGCGCTGAGCTGCAGGGCGGTCGGGTGGTGACCGACGGGGACCACGGCCACCTCGGTGGCGGTGAGCGGGTTGGTGATGTCGATCACCGAGACCGTGCCGGTGCCGTTGCCGCGGCCGGCCTCGTCGGCCCAGTTGGCCACGTAGAGCCGGTGGGCGGCGCTGTTGACCGCCACGGCGATGGCGTCCTCACCGACCGGGATGCGGTGCACCACCGAGTCGTTGGCGGTGTCGACGACACTCACTCGCGAGCAGGCGTCGGCCGCGGTCGGGCAGAGCTCGCCACCAGTGCCCGTGGGCTCGCCCAGCGTGCCGCCGACGTAGAGGTACTGGCCGTCGAGGGCGAGGGGACCGGGGTAGCCGTCGACGTGGATGCCGTCGCCCCCCGGGAAGTGGGAGTTGACCGAGCTGCCGTAGGCATCGAAGCCGTGGTGGGTCGGGAACACGGCGGCCTGGGTCGCGTCCTGGTGGAGGGCGGCCGGCCCGGCCAGCTGGTAGCGGAAGACGCGGTTGGCGTTCCCGCCGCTGGCGTAGACCTTGCCGCCGGGTGCGGCGGCCAGGCCCATGAAGAGGTTGGCCGAGGGCTGGGGCACGGCCGTCATCGAGGTGCCGTCGATCACCGTGAGCCCCTGTGTGCCTCCGTTGTCGGAGGAGACCAGGACCTGCTTGCCGTCGGCCGTGGTCGTGATGCCGAAGGGGTCCCGCAGGACGTCGATCTGCTTGCCGGCGGGCCGGATGCACCAGCCGTTGGGCAGGACGGCCTGCGTCGCGCTGTCGTCGGCGCACTCGAGGGCCCCGGTCGACTCGGAGGAGCCGCCGATGGCGTGGGCGAAGCCGGCGAAGGCGCCGCCGGCGACGAGCACCGCAGTGGCGAGGGCCAGGACGCGCCGTGACGGGTGGAACATGGGTGACTCCTCCAAGACCGGGTCGGGGGCAGAACCGGTGACTTTGGTCATATTCGCCCTCGACGGTCGCCCTTCCTGCCCGGCAGGCGGGCGCCCGCCTGGACGCGGCACAATCGGGGGCGTGACCCGCATCCCCATCGCCTGCACGCTCACCGTCGACCAGGCGGTCGACCGAGGCGGG
>JAUTXA010000142.1 GCA_030838265.1 Actinomycetota bacterium
CGCATCGGTGCCGCCGACCTCGCCCTGATGGCGGTGGCCACCCACAAGGTGAGCCGGCTCGTCACCAAGGACTCGGTCACCGCCGCCGTGCGCGCCCCCTTCACCGAGTTCAAGGAGCCCGCGGGCGAGGGCGAGGTCAACGAGGAGGTGCGCGGCACCGGGTTGCGACACGCCGTGGGCGAGCTCCTCACCTGCCCCTTCTGCTTCTCGCAATGGGCGGCCACCGGCTTCGCCTTCGGCCTGGTCCTGGCCCCTCGAGCCACCCGCCTCGTGGCCTCGACCCTCGCTGCGGTCACCGTTGCCGACGTCATGCAGTTCGGCTTCGCCGCCCTCCGCAAGCTCGACCACTGACCACGTCAGTCTGGGGCCCGTCTCCAATTCGGCCGCGATTTTCCGCACTACTGCAGAAAACCACGGCCAAAAGCGCCGGCCTCTGCGCCTGCGTCTTCACTGAGTGGGCCGTAGAGGACTCGAACCTCTGACCCCTTGCGCGTCATGCAAGTGCGCTACCAACTGCGCCAACGGCCCGTGGGCCAAGACTGTAGCCGCCGCCCCGTGAGGGTTGCGGTTACATGGTCTCGGCGAAGCTCACCTCGCCCTCGCCCCTGAGCACGTTCTTGAGCAGCTTCCCCGAGGCGTTGCGGGGCAGCGGGTCGGTCACGATCTCCACGTAGGCGGGCACCTTGAAGGCGGCGAGGGTCTCGGCCACCCAGGCCCGCACCTCGTCCTCGGTGATGGTCTGGCCGGGCTCGGTGCGGACGACGGCCTTGACCTCCTCGCCCAGGGTGGTGTGGGGCACCCCGACGATGGCGGCCTCGGCAATCGAAGGGTGCTCGGCCAGGCGGTTCTCGATCTCGACGCAGTACACGTTCTCGCCGCCCCGGATGATCATGTCCTTGGCCCGGTCGGTGATGAACAGGAACCCGTCGGCGTCGACGTAGCCGATGTCGCCGGAGTGCAGCCAGCCGTCGGTGATGATCTCGGCCGTGGCCTCCGGCTTGTTCCAGTAGCCGGGCATGATGATCGGCCCCTTGATCCACACCTCGCCCAGCCCCCCAGTCGGCGCGGAAGACCCGTCGGCGGTGACAATGCGCAGGTCGACGACGGGCATGGCCTGGCCCACCGACTCGGGCTTGTCGAGGAAGTCCTGGCCCGAGTTCACCGTCGCCACCGAGCTCGACTCGGTGAGCCCATAGGCGTTGCCCATAGTCCGCACCTTGGGGAACGTCTCCTGCACCCGCCGCTGCAGCTCGCCGGCCGAGGGCGACCCGCCATAGGCCACGCTGGTGATGGTCGAAAGATCGAAGGAGTGTCGATCCGGGTGCTCGACGACACGCCACACCATGGTCGGCACCGTGGCCCACACCGAGATCTTCTCGTTCTGGATGAGCTCCATCGCCGCCGTCGGGTCGAAGCGACCAACGGGGATGACGATCTTGACGCCCGCGGCCAAGCCGACCACCAGCCCCGAGTGACAGCCCGACACGTGGAACAGCGGTGAGGTCAGCAGCGACGCCGTCTGCCCGCCCGACGAGTCGAGGCCCGCGCCACCGGTCATGGCCGACGCCACCGCGTTGAAGATGGTGTTCTGCAGGTTGGCGATCATCGAGCGGTGCGTCGAGATGGCGCCCTTGGGACGGCCCGTCGTCCCGCTCGTGTAAAAGATGACGGCCGGGTCGTCCTCATCGATGGCCACGTCGGGCAGGGTCGTCGTGGGCGACGCCAGCAGCTCGTCGAACCGGTGGATGGGGACGGACGTACCCGCGATCGGGTCGGCATCGATGAGGAACACGGCCTCGAGGTCGGGACACGCGGCCAGGTGGTCGGCCACCCGCTCGAAGCGGGCCCGGTCGGCGACGAGGACCTTGGCCCCCGAGTCCTGCAGGCCGTAGAGGATCTCGTCGGTCTTCCACCAGCCGTTGAGGCCAACGAGGACAGCGCCCAGGTCGACCGTGGCCCAGAACGCCATGCACCACTCGGGGTTGTTGGCGGACAACACAGCCACCCGGTCGCCCGAACCGACGCCGAACTGGGAAGCCAGGACAGTGGACGCCGAGTTGGCCAGGCTCACGAACTCGCCGAAGCCGATGCGGCGATCGCCGTAGACGATGAACGTCTCGTCCTCGGGTCGGCCGGCCGACAGTGCCGGCACCTCCCGCAACGACTTCATGCGCTCCTTGTAGACCCGCATGGGAACGCCGCCGACCTTGTCCTCGATGACCTCGAAGGGGCCACCGGGACCGGTCAGCATGGCTTGGACTTCGGCGCGGGTCGGCATGGGGCGCATTCTGCCAGTGCCCTGCCTCCAGGGTTCGAGCGCAGCCCGCGCTGCTAGGGCAGGTGGCGCCGGGCCCGGCGCTGCTCGAAGAGGCGGCTGTCGGCCAGGTCGAGCAGGCCCGAGACTTCGCCGCCGTCGTCGGGGAAGGTGGCGATACCCCAACTGAACGGTGGGGCGCCGGCCTCGGCGATGCGCTCGGCCAGCGCGCTGTCGGTCGCGTCGTTGACTTCGGGAAGCAGCAGCACGAACTCGTCACCGCCGACGCGGTAGGCCGAGTCCCCGGCTCGAAGGACGGCCACCGCCGCGTAGGCGAGCTGGCGGAGACGGTCGTCTCCCGCTTGGTGGCCGTACGCGTCGTTGACACTCTTGAGCCCGTCGAGATCGATGACCATGACGCTGAAGCGGCGCCCGTACCGGGAGGCCCGGCCGATCTCCAGCCGCAGGTCGCGCTCGAGCCCCCGCCGGTTCAGCAGACCAGTAAGAGGATCGAGGAATGCTTGGCGCTCGAGGTCGTGGGCGCTGTGACGAGCGGCGACCTGGATCGACCTGTCGATGAGCATGTCGAGGCGAGCCTCGGTCTCGGCCGCCTCGTCAGGGGCGATGCAGCCGGCCAGGCAGCGGCGCAGGGCCTCGCGCAGGCAGACGAACTGACCCAGGACCACGTCGACGCCCTCCCCCGCGGCGGCGAAGCGGTCGGCGACGCGCTGCACCTCGGGGTCGGGTCCCCACCCCAAGGGCTGAGGATGCTCGACGGCGTGGCTCAGGCCGAGGATGATCTCGCGCGCCAGCGGGGGGTTGGTCTCAGGCGGCAGCATTGGGTCCCACCGGCACAGCAGCTCCCACTCGGTGACGACCTCGTCGACCTTGGCCCGCAGGATGTCGCCGGCCGCAAGTCGGTCGTCTTGGACGGGCTGGGACAAGGCCAGAGCGCGCAGCAGGGCAGGCAGATCCCCGCGCTCGACCGACTCCCCCAACTCCGCAGCGGCGAGCCCCGATTCGGAGAGCACGACCAGCGAGGCGGACGGGCAGCGGGCCTCGAGCTGGTGGGCCAGCGCCATGCCCTCCACCGTCAGGAGATCGTTCGACACGACGAGCCCGTCGACCCGCGTGTGGTCGCGGCGGTGGTCGAGCACCCGGCATGCCTGCTCCAACGACCCGGCCTCGAGCACGAGAGCGCCGTCGACCTCGAGCCCAAGGCGCACCAACCGCCGCATCTCGGGCTCAGGGTCGATGACCAGCACCCGCGGCCGGCTGCCGGGGGGATGATCGTCGCTCACAGTGATCTATCTCTCCCGGAGCGCGGCAAAGGAACCCTCTGCCTTACCGATAGCCTGCGCAAGCCGATCGTCCCGTGCCGCGTCCTATGACCCGTGACCCCCCGACCGAGGCCTTTGTGCCCCACGACCCGCCATCGCTCGAGACCGTCGCGTCCGTGCTGGCCGAGGCAGCCCGGCGCCTCCATGGCGAGATCGACCTCGACCGCCTGATCCTGTGGAGCCTCGAAGCGGTGTCCCGACTCGCCGACGGGGCGACGGCCAGCTTCGCCCTGGTCGGCCCCAACGGGATGGCCACCTGGTGGGTCGAAGGCAACGAGGACACCGAGGACAATGACGACCTCTCCCCCATCCGGGATCTCGGCGCCGTGCCGGGGTTGCGCTGGTCCCTCGTCGACGGGCGCACCATCGAGATCGACGGCCGGACGGTCGGCCTCCGACCGGGCCGGGTGGCCGCCGTCCCCATCGCCGGGGCAGCCGGCGACATCCACGGGACGCTCTTCATCGCGCCACCCGAGGCCGCCATCACACCGGCCGTCGCCGCCCTGATCGACCACATGGGGGCCGCCCTCGACACCCACGCCCGCACCCTCGAGCTCGAGGCCAGCCGGGGCGAGATCGTGCATCGCCTCCAGGAGGCGGTCCTTCCGCCGAGCCCCGAGGTGGCCGACACCGACCTCGGTCGGCACTACAGCGGGGCCGAGAGCGCGCTGTCGACGGGCGGCGACCTCTACGACTGGCTGGCGCTGCCCGACGGTGAGCTCCACCTCTGCGTCGTCGACATCATGGGCAAGGGAGTTGATGCCACGAAGGATGCCCTCGCCGTGACTCACACGGTGCGGATGCTCACCCTCGACGGCTGCCCGCTCGATGACGTGGTGCACCGAGCCGACGCCATCCTCACCAACCAGAACCCCGATCTCGCCGCCACCCTGGTCGTCGTCCGTTACGACCCGGCGACCGGTGCGGCCCAAGTGGCCGGTGGCGGCCACCCGCCACCCCTCCACGTCCGCCCCGGGGGCGAGGTCGAGCAGATCGACGCTCCCGGCCTCCCCATCGGGTGGCCCGGTGCCGGCTCCTACGGCGTGACCGACGTGCAGCTCGATCGCAACGACAGCCTCATCGTCTACACGGACGGCCTCATCGAGAGCACCCGCGACATCCTCGAGGGCCTCGATCGCCTGGCCAAGTTCGCGTCCGAGACCGCCACCTACCCGGCCGCCCACCAGGCCCGAGCGCTGGTCGATCGCGTCCTGGCCGGCGCCGAGCGACGGGACGACTCGCTGGTCGTCGTCCTGCGTCGTCGCAGCCCTCCCGCCGCCACCAGCCAGCATCCCCTCTCTCCCTTCGAGTACCGCTTCACGCCGACGACGGCGGCCGTCTCGCTGGCCCGCCACCTCCTCGAGGACTGGCTCACTCGGTTCCCCGTCCCGCGCGACGAGACCGACGACCTGCTGCTGGTGGCGTCCGAGCTCATCTCCAACGCCGTGCGCCACGCCACCGGCAACACCGGCGGTGCCGCCCTGCGGGCCTGGGCCGAGGATGCCGACGTCATCATCGAGGTCGAGGACGACGGCGGCGGCCCTTCGGCGTGGCCTGTCCCCGACGACGAGCCTCCCCCCGCCGATCTCGAGCGGGGACGGGGCCTGTTCCTGGTGCACGCCCTGAGCGACGGAGTCGAGATGGAGACCCACGGCCCGCGCACCACCGTCCGCTGCCGCAAGCGTGCCGTGCTGGCGGCGCGCTGATCGCTGTTCGCCGACCGTGTGTGACGTCGGGCTCGTTTCCTCCCGCCGCTCAGGGGGATAACTGCGAGAACCCCCATCCCCAAGGAGTGATGTCACGTGGGCGTTTTCGAAGAGGCCAAGGGCAAGATCAAGGAGACCGCAGGCGAGGTGACCAACAACCCCGACCTGCAGCGCGAGGGCGAGGCCCAGAAGGAGAAGGGCGAGGCCGAGCGTGAGGCCACCCAGGCTCGGGCCGAGGCCAAGACCCACGAGGTCAAGGCCAAGGAGAAGGAGCTCGAGCAGGAAGCAGCGCAGGAAACCAAGTAGTTCGACACGCCGGTGGGCGGGGTATGCGCACTGCATGCCCCGCCTCCGCCGGTCCGATTGCCACAGCCCCGGCATCCGCCGCCGTCGAGCGGGCCGGGGCTTCTTCTATGTCGGGCCCGATGACCGGCGCATCACCGACCGCGAGGTCATCGAGCGCATCAACGCCTTGGCCATCCCTCCCGCGTGGGACGACGTGTGGATCTGCCCGTGGCCCCACGGCCACATCCAGGCGACCGGCGTCGATGCCCGGGGTCGGCGCCAGTACCGGTACCACGACGTCTGGCGCCTCCACCGCGACCGCGAGAAGTTCGACCACATGCTCGAGTTCGCGGCGTGCCTCCCCTCCATGCGCGCCCGTTGCCGCCGTGACTTGGCCGCCGCTGACTTGAGCCGCGAGCAGGTGCTGGCGTGTGCCACCCGGCTGCTCGACGTCGGCTTCTTCCGCATCGGGACCGAGGGCTACGCCGAGCAGAACCAGACCTATGGGTTGGCGACAATCCGCAAGGACCACGTCACCGTCCGGGCCGATCAGACCCTCGAGTTCGACTACGTGGCCAAGTCGGGCAAGCAGCGGATCCAGTCGGTGGTCGACCCTGAGGTCCACGCCGTGGTCGCCGCCCTGAAGCGGCGCAGGGCCGGAGGGCCCGAGCTGTTGGCCTGGCGGGAAGGGAGGCGCTGGGTCGACGTGCGCTCCGATGACATCAACGCTTACGTCAAGGAGATCACGGGCGGAGACTTCACGGCCAAGGACTTCCGCACCTGGCACGCCACCACCCTGGCCGCCGTGGCCCTCGCCGTCTCGGTCAACGTGGTGTCGCCCACCGGTCGGAAGCGGGCCATCGCCCGGGCCTGCAAGGAGGTCAGCGGCTACCTCGGCAACACCCCGGCGGTGTGCCGGTCGTCGTACATCGACCCCCGTGTCATCGACCGCTTCCATGAGGGCGAGACCGTCGCCCCCGTGCTGGCCCGCCTCGGGGCCGACGTGCCCGCCGGCTCCCTCGCCACCCACGGCGAGGTCGAGGCGGCCGTGGCCGAGCTGCTGGCCGACGGCGATGCCGCCGCGTCCCAGGCCGCCTGAGCTTCTCGACCAGGGCTCGACGACCCAAATCGGCCATCGGCGACGGCCCCGGAACGCAGAATGCCCCCCAAAAAGACACAAACTGGGGGACCAACCGGAGTTGGTCCCCCAGCTCGTGGGGCTCCCGGGGGGCGGGACAACAGTGTTCTGCCCCGGTCCGGCGACCCCTAAACCACCTCTCCCAACAATTTTCTGTGCCTGAAAACGGCCGTCCCCGGTGTGTTCGGGTGCTCCCCACCGGGTAACTACCAACCGAGGCCGTTCCTTGATCGCGCTGCCGTCGCTTGGTCCCCAGCCCCCTCCGAGTGGCGGTGGCGCGATGAAGGTGCGCCTCAGCCCCCCTCGCCCTCCCCGCCGATGATGGCGACCGTGTCCGGGGGCAGGACGAGGGTCGACCCGGTCAGGCTGACGTCGGCCCCCGAGGCCAGCAGGATCCGGCAGCCCGGCACCGACACGGTGGCCGGCCGGGGGCCAAGGTTGCAGGCCACCGCCACCGAGCCCCGGCGCAGAACCAGCCACCCGGCGGCGTCGTCACAGGTGACCTCGACCCGGTCGCGGTCCCCCACCGCCAGGTCGGCCCGGTGGCGGCGCAAGTCGATCAGCTGGCGGTGCCAGTCGTAGAGGTGGCGGTGAGGACCGGTCGAGGCCTCGTCCCAGTCGAGCTTCGACCGCTCGAAGGTGGCGGGGTCTTGGGGGTCGGGGACGTCGGCCGGGTCCCAACCGAAGGCGGCGAACTCCCGCCGCCGACCCTCGCTGATGGCTCGCCCCAGATCGGGGTCGGGGTGATCGGTGAAGTACTGGAATGGCGTGGTCGCGCCCCACTCCTCGCCCTGGAAGAACATCGGGACGAAGGGAGCACACACCACCAGGGCGGCCGCGATCTTGAGGCGGTCGGGGCGGACCAGCTGGCTCAGCCGATCTCCCCGGGCCCGGTTGCCGACCTGATCGTGGTTCTGGGCGTAGGCCAAGAAGCGCCAGCCCGGCACCCCGGTGGCAGGACGGCCGTGCCGTCGACCTCGGCTCGCGCTGTGGTCGCCGGCGAACACGAAGGCCTCT
>JAUTXA010000193.1 GCA_030838265.1 Actinomycetota bacterium
CGAGGCCGGTGAGCTCGAGGGTCATGCCCTTGGCAACCTGGTGATCGCCGGCCTGGCCGCGGCCACGGGCGACTTCATCGGCGCCCTCGAGGAGGCCAGGCGTCTGGTGGGAGGAGTGGGACGGGTGGTGCCGGCGACGGCCGTGCCCGTCATCCTCAAGGCCGATGCCGAGGAGGGCGAGATCGAGGGCCAGGTCCAGATCGCGCGGGCCCGCCGGATCTCGGCCGTCTCCCTGGTGCCCCCGGACCCTCCTCCCCCCGCCGAGGCCCTCGACGCCCTGGCCCGGGCCGACCAGGTCATCATCGGTCCGGGATCTCTCTTCACCAGCCTCCTCGCCGTGATCGCCGTCCCCGCCCTCCGCCAGGCCATCGCCGCCACGCCGGGTCGGAGGGTCTACGTGGCCAACCTGGGCGAGCAGCACCCCGAAGGGGCGGGATTCAACGTGGCCAGCCACGTCGACGCCCTGGCGGCCCACGGTCTCGACGTCGACGCCGTGGTCTGGGATCCCTCAGCTCTTGCTCTCGGCCAACTCGAGGGCGGCATCGAAGTGGTGGAGGCGGCGGTCGCCGGGCCCGACGGTTGGTCACACGATCCGGCGAAACTGGCGGCAACCCTGCAGGATTTGGTTGGGTAGGGCAGGATCGCCAACGAAGGCGACCGACGACGAGGAGGCGGTACCAGTGGCAGTGCGAGTTGGCATCAACGGTTTCGGGCGCATCGGGCGCAACTTCTTCCGCGCCGCCAAGCAGCGCGGCGAGAACATCGACTTCGTGGCCGCCAACGACCTCGGCTCGAAGGAGCTGATGGCGCACCTGCTCACGCACGACTCCATCCTCGGGAGCTGGGACGCCGACGTCGAGGTGATCGACGAGGGGATCAAGGTCAACGGCGACACGATCACGATCCTGGCCGAGCGTGACCCCGCCAAGCTCCCGTGGAAGGACTTCGGTGTCGACGTCGTCATCGAGTCGACCGGCCTGTTCACCGCCCGCGAGAAGGCGGCCGTGCATCTCGACGGTGGCGCTCCGATCGTCATCGTGTCGGCCCCGTCAGCCGGCGCCGATGCCACCTTCGTGGTTGGCGTGAACGACGACACCTTCGACCGCGAGAAGCACAAGGTCGTCTCCAACGCCTCGTGCACGACCAACTGCTTCGTGCCCATGGTGAAGGTCCTCGACGACGCCTTCGGCATCGAGCGGGGTCTCATGACCACCGTCCACGCCTACACCTCGACCCAGGCCCTGGTGGACGGGCCGGCCAGCAAGGACCTGCGCGAGTCGCGGGCCGCGGCCATCAACGTCATCCCCACCTCGACCGGGGCGGCACGGGCCACCAGCCTGGTGCTCGAGGCCATGAAGGGGAAGCTCGACGGCACGTCCCTGCGTGTCCCGGTCGCCGACGGGTCGATCACCGACTTCACGGCGGTGCTGAAGAAGGAGGCCTCGGTCGACGAGGTCAACGCCGCGTTCAAGGCGGCGTCCGACAGCGGCCCACTCTCGAAGGTGATGGTCTACTCCGAGTCGCCGATCGTCTCGTCCGACATCGTCGGCTCGCCGGCGTCGTGCACCTTCGACGCGCCGCTCACCATGGCCATCGGAAATCTGGTCAAGGTCATGGGCTGGTACGACAATGAGTGGGGCTACTCCAACCGGATGATCGACCTCATCCTGGCCATCACCGCCAAGTAGTGCTGAGCGTCCCCCAGCTGGAGGACCTGCCCGATCCCAACGGGAAGCGGGTGCTGCTGCGCGCCGACTTCAACGTCCCCATCACCGACGGGGTGATCGACGACGACCTGCGCATCCGGGCCGCCCTGCCCACCATCACCTGGCTTCAGCAGCACGGGGCAACGATCACGGCGTGCAGTCACCTTGGGCGCCCGAAGGGCCAACCCAACCCGAAGTACTCGCTGGCTCCCGTCCAGAAGCGACTGGCCGAATTGGCCCCGGGCGTGACCCTCCTCGAGAACCTGCGTTTCGACGCCGGCGAGGAGGCCAACGATCCCGCCTTCGTCGACCGGCTGGTCGAGGGCCAGGACCTCTATGTGGACGATGCGTTCGGCGCGGCCCATCGGGCCCACGCCTCGATCGTCGGCCCACCGCAGCGGTTGCCGAGTGCGGCGGGGCGGCTGCTGGCCAAGGAGGTCGAAGTCCTCGGCGGCCTCCTCGACTCGCCCGCCCGTCCCTTCGTCACCGTCCTGGGCGGTTCGAAGGTCAGCGACAAGCTCGGAGTGATAGAGGCCCTCCTCGCCAGGTGCGACACCCTCGTCATCGGCGGCGGCATGTGTTTCACGTTTCTCGCCGCCCTCGGCAACGACGTGGGTGACTCCCTCCTCGAGGAGGATCAGATCGAGTCCTGCCGCAAGCTGCTCGACTCGGGCGCCCGCATCGTCCTCCCATCCGACATCGTGGCCCTGGGCCCGGACGACGAGGTGCGCCAGGCCGGGACGCGTCTCGCCAAGGGGTGGAAAGGCCTCGACATCGGGCCGGGAAGCGCGGCCGAGTTCACCGACGTGATCGAGGAGGCCCGCACTGTGTTCTGGAACGGCCCCATGGGGGTCTTCGAGGACGACCGCTTCGCCGCCGGCACCCGCGCCGTCGCCGAGGCCATCGCTCAATGCCGCGGCTTCACCATCGTGGGCGGGGGCGACAGCGCCAGCGCCCTGGCCAAGTTCGGTCTCGCCGGCGACGTCGACCACGTCTCCACCGGCGGGGGTGCCTCGCTCGAGTTCATCGAGCAGGGC
>JAUTXA010000198.1 GCA_030838265.1 Actinomycetota bacterium
CTCCGGCAGTGGAGCCCGACGCCGCACGAGCAGGGCCAGGGCGCCAACCAACGCGCCGTAGGCCGAGAGCAGGACGGCGTAGGCCCCGATGGGACGGTCGGCTCCGTTGGCGTAGGCGGCGCGCGTCTCGTCGACGGCGTCCTCGAGGCGATGAGCGACTTCCGCGACGGCGGCCACGGCCCATCCCTACCCCGGCCGCCGCGTCCTCACCCCGGCGGGAAGAAGTGATGGAAGGCGATGGCGCCGGCCGTCGCCACGTTGACCGAGTCGACGCCGTCGGCCATGGGGATGCGTACCCGTTCGTCAGCCCGCGCCATGGCGTCGTCGGATAGGCCCGGGCCCTCGGCGCCGAGCAGCACCGCCACTCGATCGTCCGGGCCAACAGGGATCGCGGAAAGGGGGGTCGCCGACAGATCGGGCGTCAACGCCAACAGACGAAAGCCCCGTCCGCTCAGCAACGCCAACGAGTCAGGCCAGGGATCGAGGCGAGCGAAGGGGACGCGCAGGACGTGTCCCATCGAGACCCGTATCGAGCGGCGGTAGAGCGGGTCGGCCGTGCGCGGGCACGTCAACACGGCGTCGATCCCGAAGGCGGCCGCGTTGCGGAACACGCTGCCGAGATTCTCGTGGTCGGTGACGTGCTCGAGGACGGCTACTCGCTGGGCGCCATCGAGCACCGCCGACGCGTCGAGCGCCGCCGGCCGGTCGGCCGAGGCGACGACCCCGCGGTGGATGTGGAACCCGGCGACGGCATCCATCACCCGCTGACTGGCGACGACGATCGGCGCGCCCGTCGCCGCCGCGATCGGGTCGACGTCGGCCCGGTGGCTCGGCGTCACCAGGATCGATCGGACAGCGAAGCGGCTCCCCACCAGCTTCTCGACCGCGAACGGGCCCTCGATCACGACAACGCCGGCGGCCAAGCGGTCTGCGTCGCGCAGGCCCACGAAGTCGGCGACCCGCGGATCGTCGGGGTCATCGACCGAAGAAGCACTCATCCGAGGTTGACGAGGCGGCCCAGGCCGATGGCCTTGACGAAGGACTGCAGCTGCACCGTCACCCAGCTCAGGCGGTTGAGGGCGAGGAGCAGACCGAAGAAGGCCATGATCGTCGACGAGGCGATGGTGATGCCGGTGAAGTGGCGCTTCACCCAACCGAGGGTGCGGGTCAGCCGACCGAAGGCCAGCCCGGTGGCGAGGAACGGCAGCCCGAGCCCGAGCGAGTAGACGGCGAGGAGGCCGGCGCCGCTCGTCGCCCGTCCCTGGGTGCCGGCCACGACGAGGACGGAGCCCAGCACCGGCCCGATGCAGGGCGTCCATCCGAAGCCGAAGGCCACACCGGTGATCGGCGCGGCCAGCGGCCCCCACCGCGAGGGGCTCGGGTGGAAGCGGCGCTCGGCGTAGAGCCAGGGGGCCTTCAGAAAGAGCGACCCCAGGAGGAAGAGGGCCATGGCCAGCAGCACCACACCCGAGAGCCGGGTCAGCAGGATCTGGTTGCGGAACAGGAGCTGGCCCATCGTGGTGGCGGCCAGGCCGAGGACGATGAACACGGTGCCGAAGCCGGCCACGAACAGGCCGGTATCGCGGGCGATGCGGCCGAGCTGGCGGGCGGTGCGCTCCTCGACGGCGGTGATGTCGAGACCGGTGATCATCGAGAGGTAGGCGGGGACCAGAGGCAGCACACAGGGGGAGAGGAACGAGACCACGCCGCCGCCGAAGGCGGCCAGGTAGGTCACATCCCCCGAAGGCACCTCGTCACCCTAGAGCCCGCATCCCTGCCTGAGCCCGGCACCAGAGCCCGCCGCTTGACCAAGGTCACAACCCCGCCGGCTTGACGTTACCGGCGGTAATCGTTACCGTCGGTAACCATGACTTCCACCCGTCCGGACCGGCACGAGCGCCACGCCCGGCGCGCCGGCGCCCCCGAGACCGCCGAGCAGCGCGTGGCCCGCCGGGCCGCCCGCCGCGAGGAGCTCCTCGACGCCGCCGTCGCCGTGATCCGCCGCCAGGGCCCGACCACCTCGATGGAGCAGGTGGCGACCGAAGCCGGCATCACCAAGCCCATCCTCTACCGCCACTTCGGCCACCGCGACGGCCTCACCCACGCCGTGGCCGAGCGCTTCATGGCCGAGATCCGCCGTGACCTGCGCGCCGCCCTGGCCCAGGACGCCCCGCCCCGAGTCCTGCTCGAGCAGACCATCGACACCTACCTCGAGTTCGTCGAGCGCGAGCCCCAGGTCTACCGGTTCCTCATGGAGGGCCCCGGCGGGGGATCCGAGACGGTCGCCTTGCTGTCGAGCTTCATGCGCCAGATCGGCCAGGAGGTCGCCCTCGTGCTGGGCGAGCAACTCCGGGCCGTGGGCGCCGACTCCGGCGCGGCCGAGCCTTGGGCTTATGGCTTGGTGGGAATGGTCCACCTCGCAGGGGACTGGTGGTTGGAGCGCCAGCCCATGCCCCGAGCCCGACTCGTCGAGTACCTCGCCACCCTCGTGTGGAGTGGCCTCGCTCGCGTCGACAGCGTGACCCCCGTGACCCCCGTGACCCCCGAAACTCCCGGAACCCCCGCTACCCCCGGAACCGAGCACGACGAGCAAGAGGAGTCGAACCGATGACGATCGCCACTGCCTTGGCCGCCACGACGACCAACGCCGATCTGGCCAGCTGGTGGCCGCTGCGTCTGTTGCTGGGCGCCTACATCGTCGTTGTCGCTGCGCTGGTTGTGTTCGGCCGCCCCGGTGACCACCCTCATCCGGTCGGGCGCTTCCTCCTCCGCATCCCGAACGCGCTCCATCGGTTGACCGGCATCCCTGGGTGGGCCGCGGCCGCCGTCGGCACCTCGTGCTTCGCCCTGCTGGTCGCCGGCATCGGCTTCTACAACGACGTGGCTTGGCACATCTACCGAGGACGCGACAAGGCGCTGCTCACCGCGCCGCACTCCATGATCGTCGTCGGTCTGTTCCTGATCGCCACCTCCGGGTTCATGGCCATCCAGTTCGCCACCCTCGAGCGGGCCAACGTCGGCTTTCGCCTCGGACGCATCCGGGTGCCGTTCGCCTCGGTGCCCCTCGTCCTCGTCGGCCTCACCGCCCTGGCCGGCTTCCCTCTCGACGACCTGTGGCACGCCCAGTTCGGCATCGACGTCACCATGTGGAGCCCCACCCACCTGCTCATGATCCTGGGCGCCGCCCTCAGCCCCATCCCGTCGTGGATGCTGCTGACCGAGGCCGGCGTGCGGCCGTCCGACGGACGATGGGCCCGCTTCATCCACGGCCTGGCTGCCGTGCTGGTGCTGGCCGGCCTCACCGCTCCGCTCGGCGAGTTCGCCTTCGGCGTTCCGCAGTTCCAGCAGCTCTACCACCCCGTCCTCATCGCCCTCGCCGCCGGCTTCGCACTGGTCGCCGCTCGTCTCGTTCTCGGACGGGGGTGGGCGCTCGGGGTCGCCGCCATCAACCTGGTCATCAGCATGGGCGGCGGGTTCAGCCGCTTGCCCCACGGCTACGCCCACAACCGGCTGCCGGCCATCTTCGTGGGCTCGGCCATCGCCATCGAGCTCGTCGCTCTCGCCCTCGGGACGCAACGCCGTCTGCGCTTCGCCCTGGTCAGCGGTCTCGCCGTCGGCACCGCCGGCTTCGCCGCCGAGTGGGCCTGGAACGCCGGTGCCCATCAGCCCTGGAAGTCGCCGCTGTTGCTGCCGGCCCTCACC
>JAUTXA010000074.1 GCA_030838265.1 Actinomycetota bacterium
CTGCTACGGGTTTCTCATCGAGCGGGACGGGCTCACGGTGGGCTACTCGGGCGACACCCACCGCTGCGCCGGGCTCGACGAGCTGGCCGGCACCGCCGACGTCCTCGTGGTCGAGTGCAACGGAACCCACCCCTACCACTCGCACATGGACACGGGGGCGCTGGCCGAGCTGCGGAAGGAGTTCCCGGGACCGCCCTTCGTCCTCACCCACGTCGGTGAGGGGGTCGACGCTGCCGGCCTCGACAACACCGTCCTGCCCGACGACTTCCAGACCCTCACCTTCTGAGGTTGGTGGTGGCCAGCCCGACCGCGAGAGGATGATGGCGTGAGGGTGTGGATTGACCAGGATCTGTGCACCGGCGACGGGCTGTGCACCGATCACGCCCCTGACGTCTTCACCCTGCTCGAGGACGGCATCGCCTACGTGAAGGAAGCCGAGCGCGTCCTCAACGACCCAGGCCAGTCGGGCGGGCTGGCCACCGTCCCCACGCTGCTCATCCCAGACGTGGTCGGAGCCGCGGAGGATTGCCCCGGTGAGTGCATCTTCATCGAAGACTGAGGCTGGGTCCGCTGGCGCGGGCGACATCACCTGGGAGGCTCCAGGACCCGGAAGCTGGCGCACCCTGGCCGACCACTTCGGCAACGCCGTCACGCCGATCTACCAGCGCCTGATCAAGCGGGCCTTCGAGGAGGGCTTCGAAGAGGTTTGCTCGGAGTACGGGGCACCCTTCAAGACCCTCGGCATCGGCTTCGCCAACGGTCGGGTCTACCAACGAGTGATCCCGTTGGTGGGGGCCGATAAGAACCTGCCCGCACCCCCGGCCGCGGCCGTGTGGCTCCTCTCTCGTATCCATCCCGAGTTCCGCCGGCGGGAGAAGGCGGCCAAGCGCACCCTGGCGACCAGGCCCTGGAACGACGTCGTCGCCCGCTGGAGCACCACGACCCGCGGCGAGCGCATCGCCCGCAACCTCGCCATCCAGGACCAGGACCCGTCGGCCTTCGATGACCCCGGTCTGGCTGACCACCTCGATCGCGCCTACGCCAACACGGCCGAGGGCTACCGGCTGCATTTCGTTCTCCACGGGTCAGACCTCGGCCCTCTCGGGCTCCTCCTGGTCACGGCCGACAAGTGGGGTCTGCCGTCCTCGGAGATCGCCCTGGCCATGGCCGGCTCGTCACCCGCTTCGTCGGCACCCCGCGACACCCTCGCCTCGCTGGCCAAGATGGTCGAGGCCGCCGGCGTGACTCCGAAGACATTGGATGACGTGCGGGCCATCAGCCCCGAGGCGGCGACCCAGCTCGACGACTACCTGCGCACCCACGGCTGGCGGGTGTTCACCGGCTACGACATCGACGCCTTCACCCTGATGGAGCTGCCCGACCTGGTTCTTCGCTCGATCCGCGGCGCAGCCCAGACCGCTCCGGCGGCGTCGGCCGCGGGCGACGGGGCGTTGGCCCGACTGCGCGATCGGGTCCCCGCCGTCGATCACGCCGAGTTCGACGACCTGGTGGCCGAGGCGCGCGCCTCGTACGGCATGCGCGACGACAACGGTCCCTACACCGCGGAGTGGCCCATCGGCCTGTTGCGGCGAGGCCTGCTCGAGGCCGGGAGCCGTCTGGTGGCCGCCGGCCACCTGCACGAGCGAGATCACGTGGTCGAGCTCGAGCTCGACGAGACCACGGCCCTGCTCCGGGGCCAGCCCGGTCCCACGGCCGACGAGGCCGCGGCGCGCGCCGCCCGGCGGCGCGCCGTGTCAGCCGTCCCCTGCCCCGAGACGTTCGGCCCGCCCGAAGCGCCGCCGCCCGTCGACGCCCTGCCCAAGAACATCGCCATGTTCAGCAAGGTCGTGCTGCGGGTCATCGACGAGATCAGCTCGGTGAAGGGCAAGGCCGACCTGCACGGCACCGGAGTCGGCACCGAGTCCTACCGGGGACGGGTGTGCACGGCCCGCACGCCGGACGACGCCCTCGACCGCCTCGAGCCCGGCGACGTCCTGGTCGCACCCCTGACCACGCCGGCCTACAACGCCGTCCTGCCCCTGGCCGGCGCTCTCGTCGTCGAGGAAGGTGGCGCCCTCTCTCACGCCGCGGTGATGGCCCGCGAGCTCGGCATCCCCGCCGTGGTCGGCGCCGCCGGCGTCCTCGATGCGGTCAAGGACGGAGACCAGGTCGAGGTCGACCCCGTCGCCGGCCGCGTGTCGCTGCTGTCGAGCTAGCGCGAGGCCGGGAAGCCCTCGACGCCGTCCTCGCGCTCGACGCCGAGCGACCGAAGGCTGAACGCCACCATGTGATAGTGGCCGACGAGCATGGGGATCTCGATGAGCTGCTGCTCGTTGTAGCGCTC
This sequence comes from Actinomycetota bacterium, assembly GCA_030838265.1. GTDB lineage: Bacteria > Actinomycetota > Acidimicrobiia > Acidimicrobiales > BP-101 > BP-101. Next base: position 2,345 of record JAUTXA010000074.1, read on the forward strand.
GGCCAGGCGAGCCCAGCTCACGTCGGAGATGCAGCTCTCGGCGTGCAGCTCGTCGGCCACCCGGATGAGCAGGGCGTCGTCGTCCGACCAGTCGTCCGCCGTCGGGCCCGTCGTTGTCAGGCCCGCGACCTCGTCGTCGGTGAGGCCGGCCTGGCGGCCGAGGCGAGCGTGCTGGCCCCACTCGTAGTCGGACTGGGTGTTCCACGCCGTCCGCAGGATGAGGATCTCGCGGTCGCGGGGCGAGAGCTTGCCGCCGAAGAGGAGCTTCCCGCTGAAGGGCAGCCAGCGCCGGAACAGCCCGGCGTTGCGCACCATGGTGCGGAAGATGTTGCTGGCCGGCTGAAGCTCGCGGCCCTGACCGCCAGAGGCCGCCACCAAGGACAGCTGATCCTCGGACATCTCGTCGTCAGAGAGGGGGGCCAGTCGGGGCGAGGGCGTGTCCATCCCCCGATCCTAGGGAGCCGGGTCGAGCACCCAGACCTCGGCCTCGCCCAGGTGGTCCTGGAGTGACCGCACCATCTTGCCCAGCGCCGGGTCCTTCCCGTCCCACACGACCACCGCCTCGGCGGCGTGGCGGGCCAGCCAGCCGTCGCGTCGGGCCAGGGCCGCGCCGGCCTGTTGCTTGGTGGCGGGGACGTTGGCCTGGAGGAGGACCTCGGCCTTGGCCCCTTTCAGCAGCTGGCGATAGCGGGCCTTGCCGTCGGCCGGCCACACCTTGTCCTGGTCGGGGAAGGGCAGCACGGCGACGTAGGGCACGCCGGCATCGCTCGCCGCCTCGGCCGCCAGTTGCTCGACCCCGAGGCCCAGGCCGGTGAGGACGACGAGGTCGTCCTGCAGGGCGCCCTTGGCGTCGATGATCTCGGCCAGCCGGCGTCGAATCCCGGCCGCAATGGGGTTGTCGCCGTATCCGCCGATGGCCGGGGGACGGGGCCCCACGACGACCAGGCCGTGGCCCTCGGGGACGAGCGGATCGCTCGAGGCCGACGAGCGCACCCGGTCGATGAGGTCGGGGGGACCGAGCTCAGTCGGCGGCTCGTCCCCCGATCGACCCTGCTGGGTAGCCGCCGCCTCGACGGCCAGTCGATCGACGAGGTCGTTCATGGGGTCGTCGGAATGGCCCTTGACCCACTCGAACGTGACTCGCTGCGGGTCGGCGCGCACGGCGGCGATGAGCGGCTCCCAGAGGTCGCGGTTGGCGACGGGCTTCTTCTGGGAGTTCAGCCATCCGCGCGTGATCCAGCCCTCCCACCACCGGTCGCGGAAGCAGTTCACGACATAGGTCGAATCGCTGACGACCGTCAACGGGCCATCGATGCTGGTGATGGCCTCGTAGGCGGCGGTGATCTCCATGCGCTGATTGGTCGTGTGGGGGGC
>JAUTXA010000205.1 GCA_030838265.1 Actinomycetota bacterium
TCACGACACCAGAGAGCAGCGCCCGCGCGTCCTTGACGATCGAGGCGGCCCCGGAGGCGGTGTTCGCGGTGCTGGCCGACCCGTAGGCTCACGCTGACATCGACGGCACCGGCTGGGTGCGCGAGTCGATGGACAACGATCGCATCACCGCCGCCGGCCAGGTGTTCCGAATGGCGATGTACCACCCGAACCACCCGGACAAGGACTACAAGATGACCAACCTGATCGTGGTGTTCGACGCGCCGCGGGCCATCGCGTGGAAGCCGGGAACGGAGTCGCCCGAGACCGGGGAGCTCAGTTTCGGCGGCTGGATCTGGCGCTACGACCTCGAGGCGACCGGCCCGTCGCGGACGACGGTGACTTTGACGTACGACTGGTCAGCCGTCCCGGCCCAGGTGCGCGAGCACATCGGGTTCCCGCCGTTCGGGCAAGACCACCTCGACAACTCGCTGCGTCACCTCTCCGGCCTCGTGGCCTAGCCGCGCTTGGCGAAGTACTTCTTGTAGTTCTCGGCGGAGGCGGCCAGCTCGGGGTCGGCGTCGAGCTTCGGCTGCATCTTCTTCCATGCTGCCTCCCGCTTGGCCGGGAAGTACTCCGTCGGCCAATAGCCCTCGTGAGGGCGGTACTCCTTGAGCACCCGGCGGGCCACCGTTGCTTTGTGCACCTCGTCGACCCCGTCAGCGATGCCCATCGTCGGCGCCGCCGCGTACATGGCCTGGATGGGCGTGAGGTCGGTGGTGCCCAGCGAGCCCAGGATGTGCAGGGCGTTGAACGACACGTCGCGGAGCACCTTGGCCATCGTGTACTTCACGGCGGCGATGTCGGTGCGGGCCTCGGCCGTGCTGGTGTTGTCGATCTTCCACGCCGTCTCCAACACGAACAACCGCAGCATGCGGATCTGGGCGTAGGAGTCGGCGATCTTCTCCTGCACCATCTGGTGCTCGGCGATGATCTTCCCGTGCGACTCGCGGCTCAGGGCTCGCTCGCACATCATGTCGAAGGCCAGGTTGCACTGGGCGATCGTGCGCATGGCGTGGTGGATGCGGCCGCCACCGAGGCGGCGCTGGGCCAGCACCTTGGCCCCGTCCCCGGGCCCGAGGAGGTGGTCGAGCGGCACCCGAACCTCGTTGTAGATGATGTGGTTGTGGTTGCGGGGCTCGGGCTGAATCTCGACCCCGGGCGTGTTGCGGGGCACCACGAACATGCCGTTGGTGCACATCACGAACAGGATGTCGGCTACCCGCCCGGCGCTCGTGAACCACTTCTCACCGTTGATGACCCACTCGTCGCCGTCGCGGGTGGCAAAGGTCCTGAAGAGATTGGGGTCGGAGCCTCCCTGGGGCTCGGTCATCGAATAGGCCGAGAAGATCTCCTGGTCGAGCAGCGGCTGCAGCCAGCGCGCCTTCTGCTCCTCGGTGCCGTAGGCGGCGAGCATCTCCATGTTCCCGGTGTCGGGCGCGGCGGCGCCGAACATCTGCGGGGCGGACGGATAGCGGCCGAGGATCTCGTTGATCAGCCCGAGCTTGAGCTGGCCGAACCCCGGTCCGCCGAGCTCCTCGTCGAGGAACAAGGCCCACAGGCCCTGGTCCTTCACCTGCTGCTGCAGGCCCCGGACGTACGCCTTCACCTTCGGGTCAGGCGAGCGCACCGCATAGGGGAACACATACTCGAGCGGCTCGACCTCCTCCTTGCAGAACTGCTCGACCCAGTCGAGCTTTGCCTGGAATTCCGGTTCGGTAGAGAAGTCCCATGCCATCGGCCCAGTTGATCAATGCAAGTGCATTGATGTCAACCCCGATCAGCGGAAGAAGCGACGGGTCTCGTCGGAGACTGGCGTCATCAACAGGGCCCCGACGAGGTCGATGAGCTGGCTGGTGAAGAGCCGGTGGTCTTTGGCCCCCGATCGTCCGCGCCGGGCCAGCTCGGAGACCGTGAAGCGCAAGGCGTCGAACCGCCGATGCAATCGGACGGCCTCGGGCGTGAGCGAGAGGGCGGCTGCTGCCCGCCACCGATGGATGCTGTGCGAGCGGTCCTCGAAGGTGGACGGGTCGAACGTTGGGTTCGGCCGGTTGTAGAGGTCAGCGACGAGTTGCAGGTAGCCGAGGCCCCCGTCGCAGACGAGCTCGGCAGCCAGTGGTTCCACCAGGGCGGCGGCCAGGGCGCGCACCTGCGGCTCGGTCCGCTGCTCATAGGCGTCGAGCAGTTGATGGCGGCGTTGTTCGACCTCAACCTCGTGCTTGGCCAGCACGGCCCGGACCAGCCCCCGCCGATCGTTGAAGTGGTATTGCACGGCGCTGGCGTTCGTCGCCCCCGCGGCGGCGTTGATCTCGCGCAGGCTCACCGCGTCGGACCCCCGTTCGGCAAAGAGCCGTTCAGCCGCCCGGACCAGCGCATCAGCCATGTCGCTCGCCATGGCGTGGGTTCTACTCGGTCAGGATCCCCGCGATCTGGCCCACGGCGGCGGTGATCCCCTCCTCCATCCCCATCGACACCAGCTTCTCCATCGCCTCGAGCGACGGGAACAACGTCTCGATGGCCATGAGGGTGCCGCCACCGTCGCGCTCGGTCAGGGTGGCGACCATCGTCATGGTGGGCATCTCGTCGTTCGGTGTCCCGCTGTCGTCGGCGAACCCGTCCTTGATCTCGAGCCGGCGCGGGGGCTCAACGGCGACGACTTGCCACCAGCCGTGAGACTTGTCGCCGTCGGGTCCGGTCATGAAGTACGTGACCAGGGCGCCGGGCGCCAGGTCATGGTCGACGAAGGTGGCGGGGTAGGTGGGCGGACCCCACCAACGCTCGAGCTGCCGGGGGTCGGCCCACAGCTGCCAGGCCCGCTCGACGGTGGCGTCGAGCTCGGCGGTGATCGTCATGGTGAGAGCTTCGGGATCCTTGTGGACGGTGGTGACGGTCATGGGTTCTTTCCTCCGTTGTGTTCGTCGGCGAGCACCTCGCCGATTCGGTCGATGCGGCCCTGCCAGACGGTCTCCAACTGCGCGAGCAGGCGGTTGGCCTTGCGCATGGTCTCGACGTTGCCGCTCACGATCTGTTCGCGGCCCTTGCGCTGCTTGCTCACCAACCCAGCCCCCTCGAGTACGGCGACGTGCTTCTGGACGGCGGCGAAGCTCATGGGGTACCGGCGGGCGAGGGTCGAGACGTTGTGCTCTCCCTCGAGCGTGCGCACGAGGATGTCGCGCCGGGTGGCATCGGCAAGGGCGTGGAACACCCGGTCCGCCTCGTCCCTCGGTAGAGAATCTACAACCATTAGGTTGTAGGTAATCACGCCGGGCGCCGAGATGCAAGGCCCGGAAACAGCTAACCGCGAAGCCCTGCGATATCTAACCCTCGGCGGCAAGCCCCGCCTGACGAGCGCGGAGATCGCGCTCGATCGAGGCGAGGGCACCACGTGCCGCCTCGTCGTCCTGAGCGGTCTGGGCGGCCGCCACATGCTGGGCCAGCCGCTCGAGGTGTTGCGTGATGAGACGTCGGACCTCTTCGTCGCTCGCCCCCGCCGGCCAGAGGTTCGGTGGTGTGCGGCCCGCCACGCTGGGCATGCTGGCGAGGGGTGACAAGCCGTGGGCATCGTCCTGCTCGATGAGAGCCTGAGCCCAGGTCCCCAAGGCGACAAAGAGATCGTCGAGCGCGGCGTGCAGGGCATGTGTCTCGGGGACGTTGCGGTGGGCCTGTTTCACCTCCTGGACGACGTCGATGACCTCGCTGAGCACTTGGTTGAGGGCGGCCATGGGATCGGGTTCGGGCGACAAGGGCTTCTCTCAGTGAGCGAATGCGAGATAGTCGTGGACCGACCGCACCGCCGCCGATCCTTCGCC
>JAUTXA010000241.1 GCA_030838265.1 Actinomycetota bacterium
ACCAGCGACGCGGTCGTCTGCTGGGAGTGGAAGATCCCGGTCTCGCCCTCGATCACCGTGTCGCGCACGCCGCCGGCGCCGTAGGCGATCACCGGCACGCCGGCGGCCTGGGCCTCGACGGGCACGATGCCGAAGTCCTCCTCGCCCGGGAAGACCAAGGCCTGGCAGCGACGGTAGAGGTCGAGGAGCGTCGGGTCGTCGACGTCGCCGAGGATCTCGATCCGGGGGTCGCCCGCCGCGGCCGCCTGCACGGCGGGCAGGTTGCGGCCCCCGCCGGCGACGACGAGGCGGACGCCCGCCTGGTGGGCGGCGGCCACCGCCACCTCGGTCTGCTTGTAGGGGACGAGCCTCCCGGCGGCGAGAAAGAACGGCTCGCGCTCAACGGCTGCGTCTGGTCGGAAGCGCTCGGTGTCGACCGGTGGCGGGATGACGGTGGCCTGCTGGTGCCACCAGTCGGTCACCCGGCGGGCCACGTGATGCGAGTTCACGGCCAGACCGGTGAGCCGGGACGCGGCCCGCCTGTCGGCCGATCGCTGGCTGGCGGCGAAGACGTCGAGGGCCAGGGTCCCCGCTCTCCCGCCGATCTCGTTGGCCCGCATGGCCGGTTCCCAGAGCCAGCGGGCTGGCGTGTGGGTGTACGACAGGACGGGCGCCCCCGAGCGGGGCCGGACGCGGTTGGCGAAGGCGTGATGGCTGGTGACGACCAGGTCGACATCGCCCAGGTCGAGCCTGGCCAGCGCCAGCGGCAGCAGGGGCAAGAGGTGGGCGTAGCTCCGGCCCCCGCGGTAGAGCGCCTGCAATTTCGAGGGCCGGATGTCGGCATGGCGCAGCGAGGGCGGCAAGGCCTCCCGGTCGACGACGGCGGCATGGATGGCGGCGTCGGGCCAGAGGTGATGGAACTGTTCGACCACCCGCTCCGATCCGCCGACCTCGGTGAAGCGCTCGTGGACGATCGCCACGCGCTGCTGCGTCACTCGGGTGTGGTCGTGACCACCGTCGAACGGGTCCGTCCGTAGTAATAGGAGGGGCGGTTGCTGCGCTCGGTCTTGTTGACGACGATGCCCAGCGGGTTGCCGTGGACCTGTCGCACCCGCTCGATCAACGACTGCACCGCCCGCCGGCTGGTGGCCCTGGTGTCGAGGACGATCAAAGTGGCGTCGCACTGCGAGGCGATGGCCAGGGCGTCGGCGAAGTGGTCGATGGCCGGCGTGTCGACGATGACCAGGTCGGTCCAGGTGAGGCTGGCGACCGCGTCGCGGAAGGCGCGGCCCCCGAGCAGCCCGGCGGGGTCGGGCACAGGTGAGCCGGCGGGAAGGAGCGACAGGTTGGGCGTGCCGGCCACCGGGTGGGCGGCGTCGGCCGGCGGCGTCCCGAAGAGGATGTCGCTGAGCCCCGGGGCGCGGGGCACGCCAAGCCGCTCGTCGAGGCTGGGCAGCCGCAGGTCGGCATCGATGAGGACGACCGGCATCTCGAGCCCGGCGATCGATCCCGCCAGATTGATGGCCACGAACGACTTGCCGGCGCCGGCGTTGACGCTGACGATGGCGAGGGTCCGCAGCCTGGTCTCGGTCTGCATGAACATGAGGTGGGTGCGGAGGCTGCGGAACTCCTCGACCACCTCGGCGCTGGCGCTGCGCGGGATGCGGGCCAGGACGGGCAGGCCCGTGACCCTTGTGACCTCGTCCTGATCCTCGGGACGGAAGCGGTCGCTCATGGCCTCGAGGAGGACGACGAGCTCGGCATTGACGACGAAGGCGGCGAGCAGGGCGAGGACGGCGTCGCGCTTCGGGGTCGGGGCCACCGGGCCCGGGATGGCGCGGGCCGGCGAGGCGATGGTGAGGCGGTCGGACGGGCGTAGCTGCCGGTCTGTCTCGGCCTGCACCAGGGCCTGGTAGCGGGCCTCGAGCACGGGACGCTGGGCGGACGAGGTGGGAAGCACCTGCAGCTGGGACTGGAGGTCGCTGATCTGGCGCTCGATGGGGGCGACGTCAGCCGCCAGCTGGGTGACCTGGCGATCCTGCACGGTGCCGACCAGGGCATCGGCCAGGCTCTGGGCCAGTCGCTCGGCCTCGCGGGCCGTGGGGCCGGTGGCGACCACGCTCAGGAAGCCGACGTCGGTCGAGGCCTGGGCTTTCGTCCGCTTGATGGCCTCGTTGACCGAGATGGTGAGGCCGGATCGGCGGACGGCGGTCTCGACGACGGGCCGGGTGCGGGCCAGCTCGGCGTAGTTGCTGGCCAAGAAGACGGTGTCGTCCTTGGTGACGGCGTCGCCCGCTGCCGCCCGTCCTGACGTGACGGACAGCAGCGTCGATGCCTCGAAGACCTCGTGGATGGTCGTGCTGCGCACGAACACGGCCGCGGCCACCGCCAGCGACGCAATGAGCACCCGCCACTTGCGGCGCCAGATGACGCGAAAGTGCTCAGCGAGATCCACGCGTGGGCAGGGTACCTGCTCAGAGACCCGCGGGCAGCGAGCCGGCTCTCTACCCTGGAGCCGGCATGGCCGCCCTGACCCTCAGAAAACCGGAGCGCGCCGGGACTGCCATCGTGGTCGGCGCCAACGTCGCCCTGGCCGGGCTGCTCCTCGCCGGGCTCGGTCCGGCGGCCGTGCTGCTGGCCTTGCTGGTGCCTGCCGGCCTGGCCCTCGTCCAGCGCCCGCAGCGTGGCCTGCTGGCCTTGGCCGCTCTGGCCCCCTTCAACGGCCTGCTGATCATCGCCCCCGTCCCGGCCGCCGCCAAGGGCTGGAAAGAAGCGCTCGTCGTCGTCACGCTGGCCGCCACCTTCCTGGCCCCGGCCGAGGCCAGGGCCCCGGCCAAACGACCGCTGCCGATGTGGGCGCCGGCGGTGGCCGGGCTGATCATCGTCGGCATCCTCTCCGGCCTGGCCGTGGGCGGGCTGCAGGCCGTGGTGGGCGTGAAGATCGCCTTCTTCTATGTGCTCCTGGCGTGGGCCGTGTGGCGGTGTCCCCTCGATGCCAAGGAGCGCGACCGCCTGGTCACCATCTTGATGGTGGCCGGGGTGCTGACCTCGGCGTACGGCCTGCTGCAGCAGCTTCTGGGCGCGCCCCGGCTGGCAGCCATGGGCTACCCCTATGACGAGACCATCCGGTTCGCGGGCGGCTTCCTGCGCTCCTTCTCGTCGTTCAACCAGCCCTTCCCGTTCGGGTTCTTCGTGATGCTCGTGGTCCTCATCGGGATTCCCCAGGCCCTGAGCGAGCCGGGCCGTCTTCGCAACCGGCTCTTCTTGCTGTGCCTGCCGCTGTTCGGCCTGGCCATCCTCTCGACGATCGTGCGGGCCGCCTGGCTGGGGCTGGCCGTGGGCGTGGCCTGGCTCGGGTCGCACCGCTACCGCATCCTGCTCCTCGCCATCCCCGTAGGGGTGGTGGCGCTGGCCTTTCTTCCCCATGACGTGTCGACGGCCGCCCTGTCGTCGTCGAGCACCTCGGAGCGCACCGCCGGGTGGCGAGCCAACGTGACCCGGGCCCAAGCCAACCCACTGGGTGTCGGTGTCGGGGCCAGCGGCAGCGCGTCGGCCAAGGTGGCCACGCTGCAGCGCTCGAGCGCCAACACCTACCAGCCCGACAACTACTACTTCAAGACGCTCCTCGAGCTCGGCGTGGTCGGCCTGTGGTTTCTCATCCTGTTGCTGTTCGGGGCCTTCTCGGCCACCCGCCGAGCGGCGTTCCGCCTCGAGGGCCGAGACGCGGCCCTGGCCTCGGGCGTGGCCGCGTCGGTGCTGGCCGCGGTGGTGGCCTGCTTCGTCGCCACCTACTTCGAGATCTTCCCCATGGACCTGCTCTTCTGGCTCCTGCTCGCGGTGGTGGCGACCTGCGAAGTCTGATCGCCATGAACGGCCTGGCCCTGCGGCCCGGCGGGACGGGCGTGCAGACCTACATCCGGGAGCTGGTCAGGGCCATGGCCCGCGCCGATCGGGTCGACATCGCGGTCGTGGTGCAGGCCGACGCCGCGGCCGAGCTTCCTCCCGGCGTCGAGGCCCGCGTTCGCCCCGTGGCCGCCGGTGTGCGCCGGGCCATCGAGGGCCTGCGGTCGTTGGGGCCCGCCGACCTGGTGCACGGGCTCGATGTCGACCTGCCGCGGCGGTCGACGGTGCCGACCGTGGCGACCGTCCACGATCTGTCGGTGTTCGACGTGCCATGGGCCTTCTCGAAGCGGCGCGCCACAGCCGAGCGGGCCATCGTCAGCGCGTCGTTGCGGCGGGCGGACGCCATCATCGCCGTGTCGGCCTTCACCGCCGAGCGGGCGCTGGCCCTGGTGGGACGGGAGGCCACCGTGGTGCACGAGGCCCCGTCCCCCGCGTTTGCCCAACCCGACGCCGCTGCCGTCGAGCGGGTGAGGGCGGCCTACGGATTGCCTGCGGTGTTCGTCTTCCACGTCGGCACGGTCGAGCCCCGCAAGGACATCGCGTCCTTGGCGGCCGCCGCCCGTCTGGCCGGGCTCCCGCTGGTGCTGGCCGGCGCCATCCCCGACGTCAGGCTCGTCCCCCCGGGCGTGCGGGCCCTCGGCTACGTGCCGTTCGCCGACCTGGCCGCCCTGTACGGGGCGGCGACGGTGGTGGCCTATCCGTCGCGCTACGAGGGCTTCGGGCTGCCGCCGCTCGAGGCCATGGCCTGCGGTGCGCCGGTGGTGGCCAGCGCCGTCACCTCGCTGCCCGAAGTGCTGGGTGACGGGGCTGAGCTGGTGGCCGCCGGCGACGTCGACGCGTGGGCCTCAGCCCTCGGCCGGCTCGCTGCCGACGACGAGGCGCGTCGTGAGCTGGCGGCGCGGGGCCGACGACGAGCCGCTTCCTTCACGTGGGACGCCACGGCGGCGGCCACGCTCGAGGTCTACGCCGGCCTCGGGATCAGCGTGTGACGTCGCAGTGCGTTGGTCAGCCCTGGGTGTGGGCCACGATGGCCCGGGCGATGTCCCATCCGCCCCAGTAGGCCGACGAGGGCATGGCCGGTGCCGGCTGGCCGTTGAGGCCGAACCCGTGCAGGCCGCCCCATCCGTCGAGGACGAAGCCGCCGCTGCCGTCAGCCAGGAGGGTGAGGCCGCGGGCGATGTCCCAACCCTTCCAGTAGGCGCCGGTGTCGAAGCCGGCGGGGGCCTTGTTGTGGCCGATGGCGAAGGGGTGCACGCCGCCCCATCCGTCGAGGACGTAGCCGCCGGTGCCGTCGGGGAGGATGGTGACACTGCGGGCGATGGCCCAGCCCTTCCAGTACGGAAGGCCGGAGACGTCGGGGGGCAGCGGGTTCGAGCCGATGGCGAAGGGGTGCAGACCGCCCCAGCCGTCGAGGACGTAGCCACCGGTGCCGTCGGGCAGGAGGGCGATGCTGCGGGCGATGTCCCAGCCCTTCCAGTAGGCGGTGTGGGTGGGGGCCGGTGCCGCCGCCGTTCCGGTCGTGAAGGGGTGCAGTCCGCCCCAGCCGTCGAGGACGAGGCCGCCGCTGCCGTCGGGCAGCATGGCCATCCCGCGGGCGATGTCCCAGCCCTTCCAATAGGCGCCAGTGGTCGGAGCAGCCTCGTCACCGAAGGGGTGCAGGCCGCCCCAGCCGTCGAGCACGAGGCCCGAGGTCGAGGGACCGGTCGGCGCAGGCGGCGCAGGCGGGACGACGGGCAGGGTGCCGACCCCGGTGCCGGCGATGGGCGTGGCCATGGCGGCGGTGAAGGTGGCGAGGGCCGGCTTGGGGGTGAAGTTCTGGCGGATGAGGCCGAAGTTCTGCTCGACGTCGAGCGGGTTGGTCCCGGCGTCGCGATGTGAGTACCAGAACAGGGGCCCGGCCCACGACCACTTGGTGATGGCGTCATAGCCGTCGTGGGCGACCTGGGCCTGCTTGGTCTCCGAGACGGCAACGGCGTTGGTGCCGGTGGGTGCCCCGAACTCGGTGCCCCAGATCTTCTTGGCCCCGTCGCCGTGGGCGACCATGAGGTCGTGCAGCTGGGGCATCCGGTAGAAGGTGTTCCACGACGCCGTGCTCGGGTCCATCGGCAGGGCCGGGTAGCTGTAGGGATGGATGGCCACGGCGTCGAAGCTCGACTGCACGCCGGCGGCGTAGATGCGGGTGAGGAAGGTGAGCGGCGAGATCGAGTTGGTGCTGTCGGTGGCGGGGGACATGCCCGCGCTCAGGACGGTGGCGCTCGGATCGACCAGGTGGACGGCATCGCCGGCCGCCTTCAGCAGCGAGGCGTAGGCCGCGGCGTTGGGACCCGAGGCCCAGAAGTTGGGGATGTTGGGCTCGTTCCAGATCTCCCAGTGCTTGACGCCCTGGCCGGAGTAGCGCTGCACGGCGGCCCGCACGAAGTTGGCGAAGTCGGCGGGGTTGCTCGGCGGGGTCTTGTCGCTGGTGCCAGCGGCGCGGGCCCACGGCGGGGTGTAGGCGGGGAGAGCCAGGACCTGCAGGCCGCGGGCCTGGGCGGCGTGCACGGCACGGTCGGTGGCGTACCAGTTGAAGTTGCCCTTGGTGTTCTCGACCGAGTTCCAGTCGAAGTCGAAGCGGACCCAATGGGCGCCAGTGGCGGCCATGGCGTCGAGGTCCTTGGCCAGGTCGGCGTCGCTCTCCCACAGGATGCCGCCGCCGGGGGCGAACCCGGCCCGGCTACCGACGGTCAGGGTGGCGGACGACGCGGCCCCGGCCCCCCCGACGGCCAGGACGACCGACGTGGAGACGAGCGCGAAGAAGGAGACCAGAAGGTGAAGGGTTCGCCGCATTTCCTCGGGGGGGTGGGGCCCGGGGTGGGCCCGCAGTCAATGCAATGTGTCGGCGCGAGGGCTCCGATCCTTTAGCCCGAAGGAACTAGTCCTGGCGGCCGTCACGCACGGCGGCGTCCTCGGGGTTGAGGTCCTCAAGGGTTCGGTGAGCGGTCTCCGGATAAGCCACGAGGATCAGGACACACAGCACGGCGGGGCCGAGGGCGAGGATGGCGAGCGCCGGCGGCAGGGTGCCGAAGCGGTCGGAGAGATGCCCGGCGGCGATCAACCCGACCACGCTGCCGCCCCGTCCGACCAGCGAGATCCAGCCGTTGGCCCGACCCCGCATGGCGGTGGGGAAGAGCTCCGGTCCATAGACGCTGAGGGCGGGGACGGCCGCCCCACCGATCACGCTGGCCCCGATCGACCATGCCCACAGCGGCCAACCGTGGGAGGCGAACATGGCGACGGTGCCGCCCACGCCGACGAAGACGGCGATGGCGCCGATGAGCCGGCGCCCTCGCTGATCAGCGAGTCGGCCACCGACCACGATGCCGATGGCGCCTGGCGTGCCCGTGGCGAAGGTGAAGTTGGAGATGCGAGCGGCCGAGTAGTGGCGCTCGGCGCGCAGGAACTCGTTGAGGAACTGCGAAGCCGGGACGGTGAACAGGGCGAGCAGGAAGCCGGAGATGGCGAGGAGCCAGAAGCGTCGGCCGTGGCCTGAGCCGGCCATGGCCATGGGCTCGTGGTGGACCTCGAAGCGGCGGCTCTCGGTCAGGTGGCGGCCGGCTGCCCAGGCAGCGGGGAGGCCGAGGATGGCCACGGCGTAGAGGACGCGCCATCCCCTGTCGCCGAGGTCGGCGATGGGCAGCAGGAAGAGCGAGAGCCCGGCACCGAGGGCACCGGCCATGGTGAGCAGGCTGAAGGCGTAGGCCCGCGACCCGGTCGGCATCTCCTCGGCGGCCAGGATGCCGATGACGACGACGGCCGCGGTGACGAAGCCCCTGGCGATGACCTGGCTGGCGGCCAGGCCCACCAGCGAGGGGGCGAGGGCACCGACGGCCGTGGTGACGGCGCCCAACGAGCAGCTCAACAAGAGGATGCGGCGCCGGCCCCGGCGATCGGCCAGGCCGACGAGGACGAGCGAGAGGATCACGTCGAGTCGCACGGCGGCGAGGGCGTTGCCCTGGGCCCCGCGGCTCGCCCCGAACTCATGGGCCGAGTAGGTGATGGTCTGGGTGAGGAGGGTGGCCAGGTAACCCACCACATACGACAGCGACGCCAGGGTGGCGAGCGAGGTCGAGGCCCGGGCGTCGAGGCGATCGGGCGGGCTCCACCACGGCAAGGTTCGGGGCCGGTCGGTCTTGTCGGCCTGAGGCCCGTCGGCCTCGTCGATGCGACGCAGGTGGTTGCGGACGGGGACGACGAAGAGGAGCGACCACAGCGGCGCGGCGAGGTGGAAGTCGACGGTCTGGCGGACGTGGACCCGTCCGTCCTCGAGGGGTTCGAGGGCGACCGTCCGTTCGTAGCGGCGGAAGGGTCCCTCGGCGGCTTCGAAGCGGGTCACGTCGCTGTCGCCGCGGCCGGCGTCGAGGGCCCGCTCGGCCACGAACCCGTCCCTCGGGGCGAGGATGGCGTCGAGGGCCATGCGGTCGACGGTCGCCTCGGTGGTCGCCCGCATGACCCCGGCGAGCATACTGACGGGGTGGATCGATTCGTCGTGCGCCCCAACGGCCCGCTGTCGGGCTCGGTCCGCATCGGCGGGGCCAAGAACTCCGTCCTCAAGATCCTGGCCGCCACCCTCATGGCCCAGGGCGACTACCGGCTCGTCAACGTCCCCCACATTGCCGACGTCGAGACCATGTGCGACCTGCTCGTCTCGATGGGCGTCGACGTCGTGCGCGACGGCGAGAGCCTGGTCGTGCACCGCGGGTCGGACATCGTCCCCGAGGCGCCGTACGAGCTGGTCGAGCGCATGCGGGCCTCGGTCGTCGTGCTCGGGCCGCTGCTGGCCTCATTCGGATGGGCCAAGGTCTCGATGCCGGGCGGCGACGACTTCGGGTCGCGGCCCATCGACGACCACCTCCTCGGACTCGAGCAGCTAGGCGCCGAGTTCGAGCTCTCGCACGGCGACATCGAGGGACGGGCGCCGCGGGGGCTGACCGGTAGCCGCATCCTCTTCGAGGTCCCGAGCGTGACCGCCACCGAGACGGTGCTCATGGCCGCGGTGCGGGCCAAGGGCCAGACCACCATCGAGAACGCGGCGCGCGAGCCCGAGATCGCCGACCTGGCTGCCTTCCTCAATCGCATGGGGGCGCGCATCATCGGGGCCGGCACGTCGACGATCGAGGTCGAAGGGGTCGACGAGCTGACGGCCATCGAGCACGAGGTGATCGGCGATCGGATCGAGGCCGCCACCTTCCTGGCCGCGGTGGGGGTGGCGGGGGGCGAGATCGAGATCGAGGGCGCCAGGGCCGACCACATGGACATGCTGATCCACAAGCTCGGCGACATGGGCCTGCGCATCAGCTCGACCAGCTCCGGGCTGTGGGCCTCGGCGTCGCGCCGGCTGCGGTCGGTCGACATCGCCACCCTGCCGTACCCCGGCATCGCCACCGACTACAAGCCCCTGTTGGTCGCCCTGCTGGCGGTGGCCGACGGCGTCGGGATCGTCACCGAGAACCTGTACGGCGCCAACCGCTTCCGCTACATCAACGAGCTCATCCGCATGGGCGCCGACATCCGCACCGAAGGCCATCACGCCGTGGTCCGCGGCGTCTCCCGCTTGTCGGGGGCGCGGGTCAAGGCCGCCGACCTCCGGGCCGGTGCCGCCCTGGTGCTGGCCGGCCTGGTGGCCGATGGCGAGACGGTGGTCGACGAGGCCTTCCACATCGAGCGGGGCTATGACGACCTGGCCGGCAAGCTGCGGCAGTTGGGTGCCGACGTGCAACGCCTGCGAGACTGACGGATCGGGAAGCAGGGCCGTCCCGGCGGCGTTGCACCTGATGCCAGACGCACAGAGGAGCCCCATCCGCAGTGGAAACCCAAGTTCTTGACGCCATCGAAGCCATCCGCCCCGCCCTTCAGGTCGACGGCGGCGACATCCGCGTCGTCAACTACAACGAGGCTGAGGGTGTGCTCGACGTCGAGCTGCTCGGAGCCTGTGGGGGCTGCCCCATGTCGACCATGACGCTCAAGGCCGGCATCGAGCGCATCCTCAAGGACCGCGTCGACGGCCTCACCGAAGTCCGTGCCCTCGGCATCGACTTCGACGCCGCCTGACGCCCCCTTCCCCCACCTGTCATCAGGATTGCCTGACCGCGGGAGGGTTTGGACCGATAGGTGCAGAAGTTTCTCTCATGAGACGTCTTCAGTTCTTCGGTGCACAGCTGAGTGTCACCGGTGCCCTGCTGTACCTCGATGATCCACATGGCGTTGCGCCCGTCATGGTCCTCTTGGGCCTCGTGCTCGGCCTCATCGGCCTCTGCATCCCTGAGCCGCAGTCGATCGACACCAAGTCGGCTTCCGCTCGAGCGGCCGACCGAGTCCGGGTCTTCCCTAGCGAGGCCTAGAACCCCTCCTGGCACAAGGTCTCATGGTAGTTGACAGTATTTCATGATCTTGAGTTAATGTGACTCCATCTTGTGTCGTTCTGACACCTTGGGGAGTTGACCATGCTCGAGAGCGGTGGTGGCGGTGGCGGTTCGGCTGTCGGCGTCGACCCGTACGGGGTGGCGTTCCTGGCCCGGCGCACCGATGAGGCGGCCGACCACCTCATCCAGACCAGAGCCCAGGTGGCGGCGACCGAGTCCTCGGTCGGGGCGGCCGACGAGGGGGCGACCGCCACCCTGAGCTCGGTCATTGCCTGGGCTCTCGACCAGGGTGGGCCGCTGCGGGAGCGGGCGGCCGCCGTCCTGCGTGACGACCTCGGGGTGTCCGACCCGGCCCTCGTGGGCTCGGTGCTGTCGGGCCAGTTCGGCTCGACGTGGGAGGCCTGCAGCGCGGGCCGGAGCCTGGCCGAGCGCTACGCCAAGGCGGCCGATACCGAGGACACGTGGACGGAGTACGACGTCATCCAAGCGTTGGGCCGTCACGCCGACGACCCCTTCTTCACCGCCACCTTCTTCAACAACCTCGGCCCCCAAGCCACCGCCGTCATGGGGGTCGACCTCGAGACGTTCCCCTGGGGCCTGACCAACGACGGTGCCGCCAGCCGGGCCGACGCCCTGCTCAAGCCGGTCAGCCTGGCCCTGGGCGCGGCCAGTCGCAGCGGTTACCTCCAGTCGGACTTCGCCGACCGGCTGACGACTCAAGACCCGCTCTGGGTCTACGACCACCGGCTCGAGGCTTACAACTACAACCTCTACGAGAACAACTGGCTGCCCAACGTCCGGTCGCTGTTTCGCTACGGCAACTTCGAGAAGGGCTTCGTCCTCACCGCCGCCGACCGCCTCGTCATGCACACCCACCGCGAGGGTGACTTCTTCCCCGGCACCATGCCAGCCGGTTTCGACGGCTACGACATGCCCGATTACCGGCTCGACGTCCTCGGTGCGCTCGGCCGCAACGCCGACGCGTCGGCTGACTTCATGGCCTCGGGCTCGGGACGCGAGCTGGTCGCCAAGCACTGGGACTTCGACGACCACGGCGACGCCGCGGGCCAGGTCGTCGAGACGGGCCTCCTCGAGCTGCACCGGCGCAGCGGTCTCCCGGCCGACCACGCCCCGACCCAGGTGCTCGATGTGCTGTCGGCCATCGCCCACCAGAAAGGAGTCGACTGGTCCGACGACGCCAAGGTTCACCTCGCCGCCGTGGCCAGCAACGAGATCGCCACGTTCGCCAAGGTCGCGTACGACGGACAGAGCGTCGGGCCCCTCGACTTCGCGTCCGCCCGCCTGCTGCTGGCCGAGGCCATGCGGTCGGAGCGGGGTGTGGCCACGGTGATGGCCTCGACCGAGCCCTTTGCGGCCGCCCAGCTCCTCTCCGGCCTGCGCCAGGGCGACGCCACGGCCGAGGCCCGTCAGGTCGGCTCGCTCTACGGGCTCATCCAGCTGGCCGACCGCGACGTGAAGGTGGCCGACGACGCCGCCCGCCGAGCCCGCCAGGCCCTGATCTTCAGCGCTATAGAGAAGGGCTCCGATCTCCTCATCGCCGGCGTCTCGGTGGCCGGCATCGAGACCGGCGGGCCCATCGGCGGGTGGTTCCTGAGACAAGGCAAGACGGCATTGCTCGGACTCATCAAGCCGGACGACGCCGCCCACTACCAAGCCCTCGTCGACGCCCACCAGATCGATACCACCGTCGCCGTCCGCGACCTGATCGGCGCGTCCCTCTGGCAACAGGGCGCCACCGACCCAGCCGTGCAGCGCCAGCTCACCGACTCGGCCGATGCCTTCTTGCGCGTCCACCGCGACCTCGACGACTTCCGCGGCGGGGACGGGTCGCTCGTGCCGCTGGCGACCATGACCGACAACCAACGCCGTGCCTTCTACCAATGGGTGCAGGACGGCTCGATGAACGACCACATCGGGTCGGTGGCCGACATCGTCGAGGGCTCGATCGACCACTGGGCCAAGCAGAACTGATGCGGGAGCCGGGTCCATAGACCCGTGAGCCGCATCAGTTCGGGGGAATCGGCCCGGCGAGGCCCGCCACTACCATCGCCGCCATGCGGTCCCGAGACCCCGACGAGCTGGTGGCGGCCGCCACCGACGGCGATCGCGCTGCGGTGGCTCGTCTCATCTCGCTGGTCGAGCGCGGCGGCGATGCGGCACGTGAGGTGGGACGGCGCACCTATCCCCTCGGCGGCCAGGCCTATACGGTCGGCATCACTGGCCCGCCGGGCGCCGGCAAGTCGACCCTCACCGACAGGCTCATCGGGCACCTGCGATCGCTCGGCTGCGAGGTCGGTGTCCTCGCCATCGACCCGTCCTCTCCCTTCACGGGCGGCGCTTTCCTGGGCGATCGGGTGCGAATGCAGGACCACGCCACCGACGCCGGCGTCTTCATCCGCTCGATGGCCAGCCGCGGCCACCTCGGCGGCCTCAGCCTGGCGACTCCCGAGGCCATCCGCGTCCTCGACGCCGCCGGGCTGCCCATCGTCCTGGTCGAGACGGTCGGTGTGGGTCAGGTCGAGTTCGAGATCGTGGGCGCGGCTGACACGACCATTGTCATCCTCAACCCCGGCGGCGGGGACGCGGTGCAGGCCAACAAGGCGGGCCTGCTCGAGGTGGCCGACATCTTCGTGATCAACAAGGCCGACCGACCCGGGGTGCAAGAGCTCGAGCGCGACCTGGGCAACATGCTCGACATGGATCTGCACATGGGGGAGTGGCGGCCCCCGATCTTGCGGGCCGTGGCCACCGAGGGGCAAGGCATCGCCGAGGTGTGGGACGCGGTGGTGGCCCACCGCACCTATCTCGAGACGAGCGGCGAGCTGATCAAACGACGGGCGACTCGCGTGAGCGACGAGCTGCGCGAGATCGTGGCCCGCCGGCTCGAGCAACGGGCCTTCGAGGTGTGCGCCGGGCCTGCCTACGACGCCCTGCACCAGTCGGTCGTCGACCGCCACGTCGACCCGTACACGGCAGCCGAGAAGATCCTCAACGGGGACGCCGGGTAGGTTCCCGGCCGTGACCGACGCCTCCGCGACCTCTGCTCCGTTCGTCTCGGTCGAGCGCCTCGCCGACGGCGTCGCCGTCGTCCGACTCGACCGCCCCAAGATGAACGCCCTGTCGACCGAGCTGCTGCGCCAGCTGGCCGAGGCGGCCGAGTCGCTGACCGCCGACCCGCCGGGCGCCGTCGTGGTGTGGGGCGGCGAGCGCATCTTCGCGGCGGGCGCCGACATCTCGGAGTTCGGCGGGCCCGAAGAGGCGACCGTCATCGGGGGCCACTTCCGAGAAGCCCTCGACGCCGTGGCCGCCATCCCGCGGGCGACGATCGCCGCCATCACCGGCTTCGCCCTCGGCGGCGGGTGCGAGCTGGCCCTGGCCTGTGACTTCCGGGTCGCCGCCGACACGTCCAAGCTGGGTCAGCCCGAGGTGCTCCTCGGCATCATCCCCGGCGGCGGTGGCACCCAGCGCTTGGCTCGGCTCGTCGGTGCATCACGCGCCAAGGACGTGATCCTGTCGGGCCGTCAGGTCGCGGCCGACGAGGCCCTCGCCATGGGGTTGGTCAACCGGGTGGCGCCCGCGGCCGAGGTCTTCAACACCGCCCTCGAATGGGCTCGCTCGCTGGCGTCGGGTGCCGTGCTGGCCCAGTCGGCGGCCAAGGCGGTCATCGACCGCGGGCTTGACGGCTCGTTGGCCGAGGGCCTGTCCCTCGAGCAGGAGGCCTTCACCGAGATCTTCCGGACTGAGGACGCGGCCGGTGGCGTGCGATCCTTTCTGGAGCAGGGACCGGGAAAGGCAACGTTCACCGGTCGCTGAGACGAGGGCAGGGGGGGCACGACATGCGGCTGCGGCGACAACCAGGACAACGGCGGTTGGGGTGGGGCACGTGGGGGGCGGCCGTCCTCGTCGTCCTCGCCCTCGCCCCGATGGCGCCGGCGTCGGCGGCCACCTACCCGGCTCCACCCGTGAACGGCTACGTGGTCGACACGACCGGCTCGCTGCCCGCCTCGACCATCGCCCAGATCAACACCGAGCTCACCGACTTCGAGCACCGCACCAGCAACGAGATCGCCGTCGCGGTCGTGAATACGACCGGGGGCGAGGACATCGCCGCCTACGGCCGGACCTTGTTCAACAAGTGGGGTGTGGGCCAGCGCGACACCAACAACGGAGTGCTGCTCGTGGTCGCCACGGTCGATCGCAAGCTCCGACTTCAGGTCGGGACGGGGCTGGAGTCGCGGCTGACCGACGCCGAGGCTCAGGAGATCGTCAACCTGACCATCGTCCCCCGGCTGCGCGATGGCGACCTCGGGGCCGGCATCCGGGCCGGGGTCATCGGCGTTCGCCAGGCCCTGGGCGACGACGTCACCTCCACCGACACCGGCGACGGGCAGACCACCCCCGCCCAAACGGTTCTCGCGCCCGTCGACTCTCCCTTCGCCGACCAGAGCCCGGGCTTCGGAGGCAGCCCGAGCTCGACGTGGAACCCGGCCGGTCTCTTCGTCATCGCCCTCGTCGTCATGGGCGGAGTGGCGCTGGTGAGCCGAGTCGTGGGCGGCGGCCACACCGGCTGGTCGATCGGCGGCGATCGCTGCCCCAGCTGCGGCGGCACCCTCAGCTGGGCGGGTGACCATCAGCAGTGCGCGTCGTGTGGCTACTCAAGGCGAGTGCTGCGCAACGCCGGGCTCTACGGCTCGGGATGGGGGACCGGGTGGGGTGGCGGCTTGTTCTCGGGCGGCTCGCGTTCGACCTCGTCCTCGTCCGCGTCCGGCGGCGGCTCGATCTTCGGTGGCGGCTCGTTCGGTGGGGGCTCGTCCGATGACGGCGGGTCGTCGGGTTCGTTCGGCGGTGGCTCATCAGGCGGTGGTGGCTCATCGGGCGGCGGCGGGTCGTCGGGAGGAGGTGGCGCCAGTGGCTCGTGGTGAGCTGACCCATCACGTCCAGGCCCGCATCCACCGGGCCGTCGAGGCGGCCGAGCGGTCGACCGGCCTCGAGCTCGCCGTGGCCGTCACCAAGGTGCCCGACGCCGACACCGCCCTCCACGCCCGCCATGCCTTCGCCCATCACGGCCTGCACCGCCGCCCGACGGTGATGATCCTGATGTCGCTCGACCACCGCAAGGTCGAGGTCGTCACGTCCGCCGATGCCGTCGCCCTGCTCGACGATGACGCGGCCGGACGGGTCGTCGCGGCCATCACCGCGGCCATGGCCCACGACGGCGTGGCCCACGCCATCGAGGCTGGGCTGGCGGTGCTCGTCGACCAGGTGCAGGCGGCCCGGCCGCCGAGCGAAGCCGACGCCAAGCCCCAGGCTTAGGCCCAGGCCACCAGACCGAGCTCGACGGGGGTGGCTAGGTCGGCGTGGGCGGGCACGACCCGCACCGTGAACCCGTAGCGACCGGCCTGCTCGCAGCCGAAGTGGCCGCGGTAGCGGAAGTGGCCCTCGCTCTCGTGGCCCTCGCTGTCGCCCGGCCCGACCCGCTCCATGACCACCACCGTCGAGGTGGCAATCTCGCCGCTCTGGCCGACGGGCCCATGGACGAGCTCGACCAGAACGTCGTCCTCCGACAGCGTCCCCGTCGACACGATGGCGTCGACCTGGCGCTCGGTGCCGAGGTCGGCCACCCCCGCGTCAGTCTCGACGCCGTCGACGTGCACGTCGCCCCATCCCTTGGCCACGCGGGCCTTCCAGTCGGCCAGGGCCTTGGCTCGGCTGTGGCTCTCGCCGCCGAGGACGTCGGCGCGCGATGCGGTGGGCTCGTAGAGCTGGGTGACGTAGTCGCGCACCATGCGGCTGGCCACCACGCGGGGCCCGAGGCTGCGGAGGCTCGACTTGACCCGCCTCACCCATCGGCGGGGGACGGGGCCGCCTTCGACCCGGTCGTAGTAGAGCGGCACGACCTGCCGTTCGAGGATGTCGAAGAGGCTGGCCGCCTCGACCTCGTCCCGCCGCTCGAGGTCGTCGTAGGACTCGGCCGAGCTCACGGCCCAGCCGTTCTCGCCGTCGAACATCTCGTCCCACCAGCCGTCGAGGATCGAGCAGTTGAGTGAGCCGTTGAGGGCCGCCTTCTCGCCGCTCGTCCCGCAGGCCTCGAGGGGACGACGCGGGTTGTTGAGCCACACGTCGCATCCTTGGTAGAGGACGCGGGCCACGGCGATGTCGTAGTCGTCGACGAACACGAACCGGTGGCGGACGTCGGGCTGGCGGGAGAACTGGACGATCTCCTTGATCATCTCCTTGCCCAGGTCGTCGGCCGGGTGGGCCTTGCCGGCGAAGACGAGCTGGATCGGTCGGTCGGCCGAGAGCAGCATCGCCTTGAGGCGGTCGGGCTGGCTGAGCAGCAACGTCGGACGCTTGTAGGTGGCGAAGCGGCGGGAGAAGCCGATCGTCAGGATGCTCGGATCGAGCACCTCGTCGGCCCACGTGACGTCGCTCTCGCTCACCCCGCGGGCCAGCAACGATGACCGCAGCCGCTTGCGGACGAAGGCCACCAGGCGCTCGCGCCCCTGCTCGCGCACCCGCCACACCTCGTCGTCGCGGGCATCCATGACCCG
This sequence comes from Actinomycetota bacterium, assembly GCA_030838265.1. GTDB lineage: Bacteria > Actinomycetota > Acidimicrobiia > Acidimicrobiales > BP-101 > BP-101. The sequence goes on from JAUTXA010000241.1 coordinate 16,853, forward strand.
GGCCCAGTCGGCGGCGTCGGCTTCGTCCCAGCTCGGCAGGATGTAGCGAGTGAGGAGGTCGTCCATCTCGGGAGCCACCCAGGTCTGGCCGTGCACGCCATTGGTGACGGCCGAGATGGGGGTCTCGTCGACGCTGACGTTGGGCCACAGGGGCTGGAACATCTCGCGGCTGACCCCGCCGTGAAGCTGCGAGACACCGTTGGCCAGGCCCGCCAGCCGCAGGCCCATGACCGCCATGTTGAACGACTCGTCCCGCTCCTCGCCTGGGAAGTGACCGAGGGCCATGAGCTCGTCGAAGGCCACGCCGCACTCGGTGACCCAACCCTTGAAGTAGCGCTCCATGAGGTCGGGCTTGAAGCGGTCGATGCCGGCGGGGACGGGGGTGTGGGTGGTGAAGATGGTGCCGGCCCGGACCGCCTCGACGGCCTCGGCGAAGGTCAGCCCATCGGCCGTCATGAGGCGGCGGATGCGCTCGAGGCCGAGAAAGCCGGCGTGTCCTTCGTTGGTGTGGAAGACCTGGGTCGTCTCGCCGACCGCGTCGAGGGCGCGCACGCCGCCGATGCCGAGCAGGATCTCTTGGCGGATGCGGTGCTCCTGCGGGTCGCCGCCGTAGAGGCGATCTGTGACCTGGCGCCCCTCCTCGTCGTTGTCGTCGATGTCGGAGTCGAGGAGGTACAGGCGGATGCGCCCGACGTCGGCCCGCCAGATCTGGGCGAACAGCGGTGTGCCGGCCAGGTCGACCTCGACGCGGGCTCCCTCGACGAGCGTGAGGGCCATGGCGTGGGGGTCGAGGGTGGGAAAGCGCTCGGTCTGCCAGCCGTCAGCGTTGAGCTCCTGGCGGAAGTAGCCCTCGCGGTAGAAGAGCCCGACGCCAACGAGTGGGACGCCGAGGTCGCTGGCCGCCTTCAGGTGATCGCCGGCCAGCACGCCGAGGCCGCCCGAGTACTGGGGGAGGGCCTCGGCGATGCCGAACTCAGGTGAGAAGTAGGCCACGGCGCGCAGCGGGCTGGGCGTGGTGCGGTTCTGGAACCAGCGCGGCCCCTCGAGGTAGCGCTGCAGGTCGCCGTAGACGTCGCCCATGAAGCTCGAGAAGCTGGCGTCGGCGGCCAGGGCCTCGAGCCGCTCGCGGGGCACGAGGCCGAGGAGGCGGACGGGGTCGTGGCCCGTGACCTCCCACTGGTCGGGGTCGACCCAGCGGAACAGGTCCCGCGTCCGCTCGTCCCACGACCACCGCAGGTTCATGGCCAACTCGTGCAACGGCGCCAGCTCCTTCGGGAGCTTGGCCCGGACGGTGAAGCTGCGCAGTGCCCTCATTGCCCTACGACCGTACCCGCCTGGGGCGGCGGTGGAATTCGTTGGTGTCGGACGGGGCGAGGGGCCACAGTTCTCGCATGGGTTGCATGGTGATGGTGCGTCGTGCCCGAGGGACCGGCGCGCCGGTGGGGCCTCCATCGGCTGGACAGATCGTGGGCGGCCCGCCTCGTCGCTGACGCCCAGGTCTCGGCGGGAGACCTGGTGCTCGATGTCGGTGCGGGTTGGGGTGCGATCACCGAGCACCTCGTGGCGGCGCGCGCCCACACGCTCGCCATCGAGCTCCACCCCGGGCGGGCTCGATCGCTCGAGGCTCGGTTCGCCGGACAGGACGTGCGCGTCGTGCGCGCCGATGCCGCCGACCTCTGGCTGCCCCCGCGGCCCTTCCGGGTGGTGGCCAACCCGCCCTACGCCGCGACCACCGGGTTGATCCGCCACCTCACCGCGCCCGGCAGCCGGCTCACGCGCGCCGATCTCCTCGTGACGGATTGGGTGGCGGCCCGATGGGCTTCCGGCTCCGGGCCCATGCGAAGGGGTCGATTCGAGACGACGCTTGGTCGGCGGGTCCCCGCCCGAGCGTTTCGTCCGCCCGCCCCGCGCGACGCGCGCGTCCTGGTGATCAAGCGTCGAGGGTCTTGATCACCTACCGTCCCGGTCGTGACTCGGCGAGTGCGGCTGGTGCTCGTCGACGGCGACCGGCGGGTGCTGGGGCAGCTCCCGGAGTTCGAGGTCGACGGACCTCCGCGACGTGTCAGTGGATCTTGGTGGCCCGACGCGGAGCCGGTGGTGAGCGGGGCGGCAGAGCATTTCGGCGCTGAGGTCGACGTGCTCCGGCTGGTGGACGCGTTCGGTGGCGACTACCCGCGTCCCCGCGACGGCTTCGTCATCTACGAGGCGCAGCTGCTGAACGATGTGCCGTCGGCACTCGAGGCGACCGGCATCGACATTGGCGGTGACGATCCCCTTCGGGCCGCGTGGGCCCGGCCGGGCGGAGTGCGCGCCATGGTCGAGTGGGCCGACCAGTTCGTCGCGCGCACCGGCCCCGCCGCGCAGGTCAAGACCTGGAACCTCTCCTGCATCGTGCGCATCCCAACGTCAGACGGGGTGGTGTGGGCCAAGGCGGCACCGCCGTTCTTCTCCCACGAGGGCGCGGTGATGCAGGCGGTCGCCGAGCGCCACGCCGAGCTGTTGCCGCCTGTGCTCGCCGCCGAGCCGGGCCGCGTTCTGCTCGGTGACGTCGCCGGCGAGGACCAGTGGACGGCGGGGCCCGACGTCCTCGAGCGCATGGTGCGCGGGCTGAGGGAGATGCAGGCCGACGCTCCCGGGCCCGACGACCTCGTCGCCCTCGGACTACCCGACTGGCGGGCGCCCGCCCTGCTGGATGCCTTCACCGCCCTCAGCCAGCGTGACGACGTCCGCAGCACGATCGACGCCGACGGACGCCGGGCGCTCGACGCCGTCATCACTGACCTGCCACGGCGGCTCGACGCCCTCGACGGCTGCGGCATCGCTCCGACCCTCGTCCACGGCGACTTCCACCGCGGCAACTGGCGGGGCGACGGGCACCGACTTGTCTTGCTCGACTGGGGCGACAGTGGGGTGGGCCACCCGCTCCTCGACCTGGCCGCTTTCCTCAACGCCATGCCCGCCGAGTGGGCACCGGAGATGCGGGCCCGGTGGCTGGCTGCCACATCGGGCGACGCGGAACGAGCGGCCGAACTCATCCAGCCCGTCGCCTGCCTCCGTCAGGCCCTGATCTACCGCACCTTTCTCGACAGCATCGAAGCGTCCGAGCAGCGCTATCACGAGTTCGACGTGCCCTATTGGCTGCGCGACGCCCTCCGCACCGCCGGGTTGTAACAGAGGCCCTTCATCCCCAGCATCTGAGCGGGGACGCACCGGTTCGAGTTGAGGCAGAGCCGCGGGCCGGCATCGCCATCGAGGATGCGGGCGGCCAGGTCGGGCTCGGCGTAGAAGGGCCGGCCGATGCCGACCATGTCGGCCTCGCCGCCGTCGAGGATGGCGTTCACCTCGTCGGCGGTGCGGATGCCACCCACCGCGAACACCGGGATCGATGCTCGACGCGAGGCGGCGGCGAACAGCGAGCGGTTCCACACGGGCGAGAACGGCGCCCGCTTGCCGCCCCACCAGGCACCTGCCTTCAACGTCGCCCGCCGCAGCCGGGATGGCGCGGCCTTCCGCAGGCGGGCAGCCATGCCCTTGTTGGTCCAGAGCGAGTCGGGGACGCCGCCGCGCGACAGGGTGGTGTCGGGGAACACCGAGACCTCGACCGGCGTGATGGCGTCGAAACCCCACTCCTCGGCTAGCCGGCAGAGCTCGAGCGCTTCGTCCTCGGTCGAACGGGGGAAGCCGGGGGGCGCGGTCTCGGCCGGGATCTTCACCGTGCACGGGAAGTCGTCGCCGGCCTTCGTCGCCACCGTCTGCCGGATGAGGCGCAGGACGCTGGCTCGCTTCTCGAGCGAGCCCCCGAACTCGTCGGTGCGCTTGTTGTAGAAGGGCGACAGGAACTGATCGAGCAGCTTGGCGTTGGCCGAGCCGAGCTGCACGCCGTCGTAGCCGGCCTCCCGACACCACGCCGCCACCTCGCCGTACCGCTCGCACAACGAGCGCACGTCCGCGGTCGACATCACGTGCACCGCGACGCGGCGGAACGCCGGGCGGAGGAACCAACGTGGCGGCGACGGGGCGAGGATCGGGTCCCGACGCTGCGACGCGTAGGGCTCGTGCCAGGCCTCCATCGCGTACAGCCCGCCATGACCGAGCTGGATC
>JAUTXA010000085.1 GCA_030838265.1 Actinomycetota bacterium
CGATCGACCACACCTACCAGCTGAACTTCGGCGGGAACATGGATTTCATGAACATGTTGGAGCGCAGCAGGCTGAAGTCGAAGAAGATCAGCAAGACCCAGTCCGTCACCAGCCAGATCGACCAGGGGATCAGCGATCGCGACGTGCACATCGGCCCCTCGGATCACGTGCCCTGGCTCGAGGATCGCAAGTGGGCCCTCATCCGCCTCGAGGGTCGCAACTTCGGTGACGTGCCGCTGACGGTCGAGCTCAAGCTCGAGGTCCACGACTCCCCCAACTCGGCCGGCGTCATCATCGACGCCCTCCGGTGCGCCAAGGTGGCCAAGGACCGGGGCGAAGGCGGGCCGATCCTGAGCGCCTCGGCCTACTTCATGAAGTCACCCCCCGTGCAGTACCGCGACGAGGTGGCCCGGGAGATGGTCGAGACCTTCGCCAACGGCGAGGACTAGAGCCGCCTGGCCGCTTCGAAGTGGCTGCGGATTACAGGTGGCTGCGGAGGAAGGCGACGGTCGGGTCCCAGGCCTGGTCGTTGCAGCCCTTCCCGGTGTCGGTGACGAAGCCCTTGGCCTGGGCGCCGTGGCAGGGAGACGGCAGCCAGGTCAGCGTGTTGGGGATGGCGTGGCTGTCGAGTGCGGCCTGAAGGTTGGTGGCCTGCGACGGGGGCACGATGTTGTCGCCGGCTGCCTGCAGGATCAAGAAGCTGGTGGCCCGGTCACCGTCGTCGGCTTGGTTGTCCGGTGAGCCGTCGGCGTAGCGGTTGGGGCAGGCGGGCGGGCGGTTGACCTGAACGGGCGGGTCGACGGTGCAGCCGCCCACGAAGGCCTGGGCGCCGCCACCGGCCGGGTGCTGGTCGGTGTCGCACTTGATGTTCCCGCAACCCGCCTGACGGGCCAGCTCGGCCAGGTCGCCGGGGGCGCTCCAGCTGACGACCAGCTTGGGGCGAGGCGCCGAGGCATCGCCCGGGCGGAGGGCGTGCAGGATCGCCAGGTGGCCGCCCGCCGACTCGCCGACCAGGGCGATGCGAGTGGGGTCGATCTTGAGTGAGGTCGACCCGGTCTGGGTTTGGAGCCACGCCAAGGCGCCATCGAGGTCGGCGGGCTCGTCGATGTAACGCTGACTCGAGCTGCTGCGGTACTCCATGTTGGCCACGACCCAGCTCGGGTTGGCTTGGGCCAGTTGCGTTGCCGGGTCGTCCCAGACGTGTCGAGTACCACCGACCCAGGCCCCACCGTGGACGAATAGCACCGCGGGGCGCAGGCCCGACGGCGACCCATCCACGTAGTTGAGCTGCATCTCGTCGTAGCCGTCGGACCGGGGGGAGTAGTGGACGACCGACACTCGCACCGGTGACGGCGCGGGTGGGGGGGCCGAAGTGGCGGTCGTGGTCGTGCTCGCCGTGGTGGTGGTCGGCAGCCGCGGCACGCCGCTGCTGCCGGCGGCGGGCAGGCTGCCCACGGTCAGGCCGGCGTCCGACCCCGATGCGCCCACCAGCGTCAGACCATGACGGCTCCCCGGCCTCACGCGGGGAACGATGGTGCCGATGCTGGCCAACGCGACCAGCAGGATCGCCAGGGCCAGGGCCCCGGTCAGCACCTGGACACGGCGGGCGGTCCCTGACCCGACGCTCAGCGCGCGCCTTGTTGCAGCCCACCACGATCGACCCCGAGGCATCCTCAGTTGTTCGACTCGCACCCCGGGCTCACCTGCACGCTATTGGCCGGTTCACGACTTGTTGACCACCTCTTGGCACCCCGTCAGCCGCCGGTAGGGCAAGATTCACCCCGTGCCGACCGACAACGCCGCCGCGTGGGACCGTCACTCCGCCGCCTATCAGGAGGGCGCTCGGCTCCCGACCGATGTGGCCCACTACGGGCCTGACATCGGCAGTGAGGCCGACCTGCGCCTCCTCGGTGACCTCAAGGGCAAGCGCGTGCTCGAGCTCGGCTGCGGCGGCGCCCAGTGCTCGATCGCCTTCTCGAAGCAGGGAGCCACGGCCATCGGCGTCGACTTCTCGGCCGAACAGCTGTCCTTCGCTCGCCGGCTGTGCGACCGCGAGGGCGCCAAGGTCGAGCTCCACCACAGCGACCTGGCCGACCTGGCGTTCCTCCGGGCCGACTGCATCGACTTGGCCTTCTCGGCCTACGCCTTCGGCTACGTCGAGGACCTCAACCGGGTCTTCCGTCAGGTCCACCGGGTGCTGAAGGTCGGCGCGCCCTTGGTGTTCAGCCTCCCCCATCCGGCCTACGACTTGATCGACGATGACTCCGAGCAGCCCCTGCTCGTCCGGCGCTCATACTTCGACCGCTCCCCCATCGACTACGAGCACAACGGCATCGCCTTCACCGACTACCACCACACGATCGGCGACCTGTACACCAGCCTCGTGCGCGCTTCGTACCGCGTCGACACCATCCTCGAGCCCGAGCCCGTCCACGGCGGCCCCCGCAGCCAGCACTGGCGCGACGCCTTCCGGATGATCCCGCGCACGTTGATCGTTCGAGCCCGGAAAGAGGGCAACTAGGCCGCTACCCTCTCGCCATCGAGAAGGGACGCCGGTGGAGGTAGACGTGGGGACCGGCTCGGCGGAAGGGGAGACCACCGAGCGGGCGACAGCACGAGGGAGGATCCGGGCCCTCGACGGCTTGCGCGGCCTCGCGGTCGTGGCCGTGCTCGCCTACCACGTGGCGCCGGGGGCCGCGCCGGGAGGCTTCCTCGGCGTCGACGCCTTCTTTGTCCTCTCCGGCTACCTGCTCACGTCGCTCTTGGTCGACGAGCATCGCCGGACCGAACGCATCGACCGGCGGGCCTACGCGGCCCGCCGCCTCCGCCGCTTGGGGCCCGGGCTGGTCGCCCTGCTGGCCGGCCTGATCGTCTTGGTCCCACTCCTCGCCCCGGGCGATGCCCATCGGCTCCGCGGTGACGTGCTCTCATCGCTGCTCGGGCTGACCAACTGGCAGCTCATCGCCAACGGGAACTCGTACTTCACCCACCTCGGGCGACCGCCGTTCGTGCAGCACTTGTGGTCGGTGGCGGTCGAGATCCAGTTCTACCTGCTGTGCCCCTGGCTCGTCGGCTGGCTGGTGCGACGCCGGCGAACCGTCGCCCTCTCGGTGGTGGGTGCCGCCGTGGTGGCGTCCGGCTTGCTCATGGGGGCTCTGGCGCACGGCGCCGATCCGTCGCGGGCCTACTACGGCACCGACACCCGAGCCGGGGCTCTGCTGATGGGGACGTTCCTCGCTCTCCTGCTGACTCGGCACGGTCACAAGGGCGTGGCCCGGCGCACGGCGCGCGGTTCGCGACTCATCGGTCCCATCGCCCTCGCCTCGTTGGTCACCCTGGTTCTCACCGTCGGCGAGCGGTCGCGAGGCCTCTATCCGCTCGGCTTCTTCGCCGCCGAGCTGCTGGTCGCCCTGCTGATCGCCGCCTCCTTGCGACCGGGCTGGTTGTCGAAGATCCTGGGCCGGCCCGGCATGCGCTGGCTGGGCCAGCGCTCCTACGGCATCTATCTGTGGCACTGGCCAGTGGTGATCATGCTGCGCCCGCGTGTCGACGTGGCGTGGTCCGCGATGGTGACCGTGCCCCTGACGATCGCTCTCTCGCTCGTCCTGGGCGAGCTCTCGTTCCGCCTCGTGGAGCGACCGTTCCTCCGGCCCCGACGACCGGTGAGCCAACGCCGGGTGCTGATCGCGACGCGGCGGATCTCGCTCACAACCGCCTGCATCGCGCTCGCCATCGTGCTCGTCCGCCTCCCGACGAGCGACAACATCGCCGACAGCCTGCGGGCCGGCGAGCACGTCCTGGCCACCAGCCCGTTCGCCACCGTCACCACCGCCGCCACGCCGCCAACCAGTGCTGCCTCGACATCGTCGTCCCAGCCCGCATTCTCCGCCGTGAGCAAGCGCCTCGGCACCGGGTCGGGACGAGCGTCTTCGGTCGCCCGCTACTCGCCCCACCTGTCAGCTCCCGCTCCGGGCACCGTCCCCGTCACCGCGGTCGGCGATTCGGTGATGTTGGGCGCGGCCAACGCCTTGCAGTCGCGGCTCGGTTCGTCGGGCCACATCGACGCCAAGGTGGGACGCCAGTTCGACGAAGGCATCCGCGTCATCCGCAGCCTCCGGGAGCAGGGACGTCTCGGTCGCGTGGTCGTGGTCCACCTGGGCAACAACGGCCCGGTCAAAGCCAGCCAGATCGATGCCCTCATGGGCGAGCTCGATGCCGTCCCCCACGTCCTCCTCGTCACCGTGCGGGTCGATGCGGCGTGGCAGAACTCGGTGAACCAGACCATGCACGATGCCGCCGCTCGCTACTCCAAGGTCACCCTCGTTGACTGGTTCAGCTACAGCACCGGCCACAGCGACTGGTTCTGGAGCGACAACACCCACCTTCGCCCGGCCGGCGCCAACGCCTACGCCGACCTCGTCGCCGGCTCGGTGCCACCGCCACCTCCGCCTCCCCCACCCCCGAGCACGACGACAACCAGCCACCCACCACCGTCGAGCACCACCACCTCGACCACTGCACCGCCACCGTCGAGCACCACGACGTCGACGACGTCGAGCACCACGACGTCGACGACGCTGCTCGCGCCCTAGCCTCGAATCCAGTCGGCGTAGGCCGCGGCGAAGAGGGCCGGGAGCCCGCCCGTGTGGAGGAACACAGTGGTGGCGTCGGCCGCGATGCGGTCGTCGCGGCGGGCCGCCACGAGGCCGGCCATGGCCTTTCCGGTGTACACCGGGTCGAGGACCAAGCCCTCGTAGCGGGCGGCCAGGTCGAGCGCCTCTCGGCAGGCGGGAGTCGGCGCCCCGTATCCGTCGCCGAAGCGGTCGTGATCCAGCCACACCACGCCCGTCGGGGCGGCCCGTCCCGCCAGGGTGGCCACCTCGGTGGCCTTGGCTGGGACCTGCTCGTCGAGGTCGGGGCGGGTGCCCACGTCGACTCCGAGGACGCGACGGTGATCGCCGAGCCCAGCCACCAAACCTGCGTGCGTCCCGCCCGATCCGTCGGCCACGACCACCACATCGACGATCGCTCCGGACGCGGCCAGCTGGGCCGAGACCTCGTCGGCCGCCGCCACGTAGCCCATGGCCCCGACGGGTGACGCTCCACCGATGGGCATCCGGTAGGGCCGACGCCCCTCGGCCGCCAGTCGCTCGCACGTCTCGTCGATCGCCGCCTCGCAGCCGTAGTAGTCGCGGTCGCCGACCCACACCAGATCGGCCCCCAGCAAGTAGTCGAGGACCACGTTGCCTGTCGGGTGAGATGGCTCGTTGCTCGAGAGCACGAGCGTCGCAGCCAGGCCGAGGCGGTTGGCGGCGGCCGCGGTCATACGGACGTGGTTGCTCTGCCGGCCGCCGCCGGTTACCAGCACGTCGCAGCCTTGAGCCAGGGCGTCGGCGCAGAGGTACTCGAGCTTGCGCGCCTTGTTACCCCCGCCGGCCAGCCCCGTGCAGTCGTCGCGCTTCACCCACAGGCGGCCGTCGTCGAATCCCAGGGCGGCGCCGAGGCGATCAGCGCGTTCGAGCGGGGTCGGCAGGTGGGCGAGGGGGGTGCGATCCATCGGCCCGAACCCTACGGTGTCGGGGCATGACCGCTGCTCTCGACACCCTCGTGGCCACGGTTGAGCAGGCCCTCGCCGACGAGAGCCTCGCCACCGACCGGGCTCGCTGCGAGGCCATGCAACCGGCCATGGCCGCCCTCCTCACCGCTGACGACCCCATCCCCGACGACGCCCGCCTGCCCTTCGAGGGCGGCGCCGTCGGCAACCTTCTCTACACAGACCCGGACGGGCGCTTCCACATCCTCGCCGTTGTCTTCCCGGAGGGGACGTCGAGTGGGGTCCACCACCACGGTTGCTGGGGCGTCATCGGCTACCTCGAGGGCGGTGACGAGGAGACCCGCTTCGACGAAGAGATCGCCGAGACCTCACGCCTGGTGTGGCATCAAGGCGACATCACCTTCCTGCTGCCCGACGAAGGCGAGGGCTGGCACAGGGTCCGGAACCCGGGCCCCGGGCCGGGCGTCAGCGTGCACGTGCTGTGCCGCACCCCTGCCGACCACCCGCACCGCTATTGGGACCGGACGACCAGCCGCATCCTCGAGTTCCCCTTCGTCGAGCGGGCCCCCGGA
>JAUTXA010000300.1 GCA_030838265.1 Actinomycetota bacterium
TCACGCGATGTACGCCCTGCGGACTACGCCACCAGCTTTGCTCGTCAGGCCAATCACCTGTCGGGCATCGCTGATCCCCTCACCGTGATCGCCGTCGCCCGCCCGCCGTGGCTGGCGGCAGTCACCGGCGAGCCAGACGTCGCCACCGGAACACTCGAAGAGGGCCTGCGCCGCTATTCGGCTGTCTGACCAACCTTCCGGAAGGAAGCCGCGACCCTGCCGACTGCCGGAAGGCCCTGCCGGAAGGAAACCGCCGGAAGCCGGCGTGTTCCGCCCGCCTTCCGGAAGGAAGCCCGGCCCTTCCGGAAGGAAGGACTCGGCTTCCGGAAGGAAACCGCGATCCTTCCGGAAGGAAACCGGCGGAAGGCCATGTTCTTCCGGTTGCTTCCTTCCGGAAGGGTTGCCGGCAACTGTTGCCTGGTCCTAGGCTACGGACATGGCACGGTCCAAGGACACATACACAGCCGCGCAGGCCTCACAAATCCTCGGGGTCAGCGAACGCCGCGTTCGACAGCTGGTCAACGAGGGCAAGCTGCCGGGCGACCGCGGCAATGACGGCATCGTTCACATCCCGCAGCAGGCCGTCAACGACGAGCGGAAGCGACGCAAGACCACCACCAAGGCGGCACCGGCCACGGCCGGGGCGGCGGGGCGCCGGTCTCGCTCCGCCAGCACCACCTCGGCCGAAGACGTCGAGACCCTCGCCAACGCGGTGGCCGCCAAGGTTGGCCAGCGCCTCGAGGGTCAGCTCGAGATCACGCGCAAGGCCGAGAGCCTGCTCAGGGACGAGCTCGACGAAGAGCGGGCGTTGCGGACGCAAGCCGAGGCCAAGCTGGCTCAGACCGAGCGGCGCTTGGCCGAGCTCGAGGCAGCCGGGAAGAAGCGCAAGATCTTCGGCCGCCGCTGACCATCGATCGCCGATGCGCTAGATCGGTTTAGCGTTGGGACATGGCCAAGCCGATCGACACGGAGTGGGAGAAAGCCCGACTCCACCTTCTTCGCACCATCGCCGAGATGTCAGCATCACCACCGACGGCCCCGTGGGAAGCCCGCGCCGTCCTCGACCTGGCCGAGGCCTACGCGTGGCTTACCAGTGCGGCTCAACCACACGGTCGCCCGCACGCCTGACCCGATGGCGTCCTGCCCGACGCGCTACCGGAAGGAAGGGCGGAACGACAGCACGCCAGCGACGTACTGCTTGGTGTCGTCGTACTGGCCGCGGGCCCGAACTGACGCCAGGCCCTGGTAGTACCCGGCCAAGGCCTGGTCGGCCCGGCCGCCAGTTCTATCGAGCAGGTAGCGGAGGAAGCGAGCACTCATGCGGATGTTGTCGTCGGCTCGCTTGGGGTCGAGATGGGTGCCACCGAGCAGGACCTGGTTGACGAAGACGACGGTGTCGGGCATGAGCTGCCCGATGCCCATGGCCTTGGTCTTGGAGACGACCCCGTTCTGCCAGCCCGACTCGTACCAGGTCATGGCCTGCAGGAGGTCGGCCGGGACGCCATAGACCGCGGCCCAATGGCGGAAGGCGGGGCGCAACGCCAGCCGGTCTGGGCTGGCCAGCAATCGACTGGGAAGGCGACCGGCACCGTCCGGGCCCGCCGAGGCAGCCGAGGCGGCCCCGGCGGGGATGGTCAGCTGCGTGCCGATGACGATGAGGTTGGCCGACCTGATGCGGTTGGCCTTGAGAAGGGCGGCCACGGTGGTGTGATAGCGGGCGGCCACGTTGCTCAGGTTGTCGCCCGCCTTCACCTTGTACGTCGTCGTCGCTGACGGGGCGGCGCCACCGGCCGAGGCCGCGCCACGGCCAGGAATGCGGATGGTGGAGCCGGCGTAGATGCGGTCAGGCCGAGCCAGGCCGTTGGCCGCCACCAGATCGTTCACCGAGAGACCGAAGCGCCGGGCGATGACCCAGAGGCTGTCGCCGCCCTTGACCGTGTAACGGCCCTCGGCTGCTCCGCTGCTGGCCGCCAGCACGGCGACCGCGGCCACGACTGCCAACGAACGTAGGGCGCGCACGCGAGACCTCCCAGGTCTCCGCCCTCGGACTCCGTCAGGCTACAACGACAACACCAGCAACATCAACCTCAATGTCAACATGAGGGTTTGTGGGCTACTGGCACGATCGGCAGCGACCGACGAGGTCGACCCGATGGGTCTCCTCGCGGAACCCGGCCCGGCGGGCGGCCGCCAGGACGGCCCGGGCCACGCTGGCCTCGACCGCGGGCGGCAGCTGGAAGTCGACGACCTTCCCGCATCCCCGGCACAGCAGATGGTGGTGGTGATCGGTCAGCCCTTCGGCGAGCTCGAAGCGGGTGAACTCATCGGCGGCCGCCACTCGCACCACCGCGCCGACCTGCTCGAGGTCGGCCAGGTTCCGGTACACCGAGCTCTGGGGCACGTCGCGCGCCGCGGCCTGAACCTCGGCCGCGGTTAGGGGGCGGCCAGCCGCCAGCATGGCGGTCACCAGACGACGTCGAACCGGCGTGTAGCGCTGCTCGAACTCCCGAAGCAGTCCCGCCACGGTGTCGTGGATCTCCGGGGCCATCTCAGCCCTCCCCTGCGTCGACGCCCGGGGCGACGTCGGCGATCTCGATCCGGCGTCGCCGACCGGCGGTGAGCGAGGCGACGGCGAAGATGGCGGCCGTCACCAAGACGATGGTGCCGCCCGGCGCCAGGTTCCAGACGCGTGCCGCGGCCAGACCGACGACGACGCTGCTCATCCCCACCGCCGCCGCCCAGCGCAGCGAGGAGGCGAACGATCGGGCCACTAGCTGTGCGGTCGCCACCGGAAGGACCATCAAGGCGGCGACCAGCAGCACACCCACCACCCGCATCGACGCCACGACCACGACCGCAGCCATGGTCGCCAGCAAGGCGTTCAACCCGTCGACTGGCAACCCGGCCACCCGCGCCGCCTCCTCGTCGAGGACGACGCCGAACAACGCACGGCCCAAGAGGGCGATGACGCCAACCACGAAGGCGCCGATCACGACAACGAGCACCACGTCGCCAGGAGCGACGGTGAGGATCGAGCCGAACAGGTAGCCGAAGAGGTTGGCATCGAGTCCGTGGGCCAGGCTGAGGAGGACCACCCCGGCCGCCAGGCCGGAGTAGAAGAACAGGGCCAAGGCCAGATCGCCCGGCGCCTTGCCCCGCGAGCGCAGACGCTCGATGCCAAGGGCAGCCCCGACGGCGACCACCAGGGCTGACCATACGGGCCAGATGCCGAGGAAGACCCCGCCGGCCACGCCCGCGAACGCCACGTGGCCAATGCCGTCGCCCAGGAGGGAGAGTCGCTTCTGGACGAGGAACGTGCCGATGAGCGGGGCGCAGAGACCGACCACCAAACCGGCGGCCAAGGCCAGCTGCATGAACTGACGATCAAAGGGCCAGGGCATCAGCCCAACCCTTCCAGCCAGAGGGGCAGGTCTTCGGCGTGGATCCCCAACGAGACCCCGCGCGACGCGAGCTCGGCCGGCGGCCCATCGAAGAGCACGCGGCGCTTCAAGACGACGATGCGATCGAGGTCCTCGGCCACGGCTCCGAGCTCATGGGAGACGAGGAGCACGCCGGCCTGGTGCGAGGCCACGAGATGGGTGAGGGAGTCGCGGAACCGACGTTGGCTCTCGGCGTCGACCCCCGCTACGGGCTCGTCGGCCACCAAGAGGCGGGGCTCCCCGGCGAGAGCCTTGGCGATGAAGGCGCGCTGCTGCTGGCCACCTGACAGCTCGGAGACACGGCGATGCCGCATCGGGCCCAGGGCGACCTCATCGAGGGCGTGGTCGATGGCGGCCCGGTCGCTGGCCGTCAGCCGACGCTGCCACCCGCGGCGGGCCAGGCGACCAGCGGTGACGACCTCCTCGACCGTGGCGGGCAGCTCTCGGTCGACGGCGGGCCGCTGGGGGACGTAGCCCACCCGCCAGCGATCGCGCAGCCGACGTGGGTCCTCACCGAAGATGTGCACCGCACCACCGCCGGGGGCGAGCAACCCGAGGAGCACCCGCAGCAATGTCGACTTACCTGAGCCGTTGGGTCCGACGAGGGCGACGAACTCGCCGGCCCGAACCGAGAAGCTGACGTCCTCGAGCACGGGCGAGCGGTCGTAGCGAAACGACACGTGATCGACCGACAAGATGACGTCGCTCATCGACAACCGAGCGCACGCCGGAGCTTGAGCAGATTGGCTTCCATCAGCGAG
>JAUTXA010000049.1 GCA_030838265.1 Actinomycetota bacterium
GAGCTGCTCGGCCTCGTCCATGTAGTGGGTGGTGAGCACGAGTGTCACGCCCTGGTGCTTGAGCCGGTAGAGGCGGTCCCACACGGCGTGGCGAGCCTGAGGGTCGAGGCCGGTCGTCGGCTCGTCGAGCAGCAGCACCTCGGGCTCGTTGATGAGCGAGCGGGCGATGGTGAGTCGGCGCTTCATCCCGCCCGACAGAGGCTCGACGGTGTGGTCGGCCCGCTCGCTGAGCTGGACGAACTCGAGGAGGCGCTCGGCCCGCTCCCGGACCAGCGCCCGGGGCAGGTTGAAGTAGCGGCCGTAGATGTGGAGGTTCTCGCGGACGGTGAGCTCGAGGTCGAGGTTGTCCTCCTGGGGCACGACGCCGAGGCGGGCCCGGATGGCAGGCCCGTCGGTGGCCGGGTCGAGGCCGAGGATCGACAGGGTGCCCTCGGTGAGAGGCGAGACGCATCCGATCATGCGCATCGTCGAGCTCTTGCCCGCCCCGTTGGGGCCGAGGAAGCCGAAGGCCTCGCCGGGCGCCACCTCGAAGTCGATGCCATCGACCGCCGCGAAGGAGCCGAACCGCTTGACCAGCCCTTGGGCGCGGATGATGGGGGCGGAAGTGCTCACGGTGCTTCCGATGCTACCGACGGCCGCTGACGGTCAGCCCGTGATTAGGCAATGATCCGGGCGTGGAGATCTCGTGCGCCTTCCCGGCCTCCGTCCGCCACCTCGACCACGTCAGCCTGGCCGAGGACCTCGGCTACCGGCGGGCCTGGTTCTACGACTCGCCTGCTCTCTACGAGGACGTCTGGATGGTCCTCGCCCTGGCCGCCCGGGCCACCCGCACGATCGGCCTCGGGCCCGCCGTCCTGGTGCCCGACCTGCGCCACGTCCTCGTCACCGCCTCGGCCATCGCCACCCTCGTCGACCTGGCCCCGGGGCGGGTCGAGATCGCCATCGGCACCGGCTTCACCGGCCGGCGCGTGCTGGGGCAGAAGCCGCTCACGTGGGCCTACGTCGACACGTTCCTCACCGACCTGCGCACCCTGCTCGACGGCGGTCAGGTCGTCGTCGACGGCAAGCCCGTCCAGATGATCCACCCCGAGGGTTACGGGCCGGCCCGTCCCATCGACGTCCCCCTCATCGTGGCCGCCAACGGGCCCATGGGACGGGCCGTGGCCGAGCGGGTGGGCGACGGCATCATGTGCATCGTCTCGCCCCAGCCCGGCTTCGAGCGCTGCTCGCTGCTGACCTACGGCACCATCCTCGATGAGGGCGAGAGCCTCGCCGACGAGCGGGTCATGCTCGCCGCCGGGCCCGCGGCGGCGGCCGCCTACCACGGGCTCTACGAAGCCAACCCTGACGCCGTCATGGGCCTCCCCGGCGGCCCCATCTGGCGCGACGGCATCGAGTCCATCCCGGCCGAGACCCGCCACCTCGCCATCCACGAGGGTCACTTCGTCCACCCCTCCGACCGCGACAGGGCTGCCTTCCGCCACGATCCCAGCCTCATCGGCGCCTTCACCTGGACGGGTCCGCCCGACGACATCCGGGGTCGGGTGAAGATGGCGGGCGACGGTGGAGCCACCGAGATCCTGTTCGCCCCCATGGGCCCCGACCCCGAGCGCGAGCTGCGCCGATTCATCGAGACTGCCTCCGGGTAAGGCTCGGACACATTCCGAGAAGAAGGAGTCCAACCATGGATGCCATCACCTTGCTGACGGCGGATCACAACCGGGTCCGTGGGCTGTTCAAGCGCTTCCAGACGGCTGAGGAGAAGGACAAGACCGAGGAGATGGCCAAGCTGGCCGAGCTCATCTTCGAGCAGCTCACCGTCCACACCTCGATCGAGGAGTCCACCTTCTACCCGGCGGTCAAGAAGCAGTCGGACGACATCAAGGACACCGTCGACGAGGGCCTCGAGGAGCACATGGTGGCCAAGCGGCTGATCGACGAGTGCCAGTCGGTCGAGACCGGCTCCGACCAGTGGAAGGCCAAGATGAAGGTCCTCATCGAGAGCGTCGAGCACCACGCCGACGAGGAGGAGACCGAGATGTTCCCCAAGGTGCGCTCCGCCTTCCAGGGCGACGGGCTCGAGCGGCTGGGTCAGGCGCTCGAGCAGGAGAAGAAGAAGCTGGGCGCCCCCGTCCTGGCCGACGCCATCGACCTCACCAAGGAGGAGCTGGCCGCCAAGGCCTCGGAGCAGGAGATCCCGGGCCGCTCCAAGATGGACCACGAGCAGCTGGCCGCGACGGTCGATCCTCGCTTCTAGCGCTTCCCCTTCCGCCGAATCGCTTTTGGCCGCGATCTGCCGCACGACTGCGGCAGATCGCGGCCAGAAGCCGTCTTAGGGCCGGGCCTTGGCCTTGGCCTTGCGCACCGTCTTGACCGAGTCGGCGGCCACCTTCAGTCGGCGGGCCTTCTCGGTCGCGCTGAGGGCGTCCTCCTCCTTCTGCAGGGCCTCGGTCTCGGTCTCGAGCTGCTCGAGCCGGGCATCACGAGCCTTGCTCATCACCGTCTTCTCGACCGCGCCCTCGATCTTGCGGCTGGCCTCCTTGCGGCGACGGGCCTCATCGGCGGCCTTGCGCTCCTCCTCCTGGCGGGCGGCCTCGACCCGGCGGCGCTGCTCTTCGGCCTTGCGCTCGGCCGCCTCCTCCTGCTCGACCGCCTGCTCGCGGCGTCGCCGGAACTCGGCCTCGGCCTGCCGGGCTTTGGCCTCGGCCGTGACCTTGAGCTCGAGGGCACGAGCCCGCTCGTCGGCCGCGACCTCGCGGCGAGCGCCGTCGGACACGAGCTCGTTGTCGCCGATCAGCCGGCCGACCGTCTTGCGGACGACGGCGTCGGCCCGGTCGATGACCAGCTTGGCCGGCGCCAGGCGCTCTTCATCACCACGGCTCACCAGCTTCACGCCGGTGTCGATGGGAACCCGGACGGCTTTCAGATAGCCGTCGATGGCATTGCGTCGGATCTGGGCCAGGTACGTCACTTGCTCTCCTCGGGGTCGATGGCGTCGGCCACGGCCTGGGCTCGACGGGCTTCCTGCTCGAGACGGGCGACCTCCTGGGCGTCGGCGACCAACTTCGACGCCGCCGCCTTCTCCTGAGCCTCGGCCCTGGCCTCCTCGATGCGCTCCTGCTCGTTGACCGCCTGCTTGCGGCGTGACTCCCTGGCCCGGGCCGCGGCCTGCTCGCTGATGCGCTGAGCCTCGATCGTCTGCTCGCGGCGCTCGGCCTCGATCTCGGCTTGCAACTTCTGCTTCTCGGTCTCGGCCTCGATCTTGCGGTCTTCGATCTCGGCCTCCTTCTCGCGCTCGGCTGCCACCTCGGCTTCCTTGGCCGCGTCGAGCTCGGCGTCGACTGCCGCTTGTTGGAGCTTGCCTTCGCGGACCAGGTCGTCCCGGCCGACGACCGACCCGACCGCTTCCTTGGCCTTGCCGATCACCTTGCCGAGGGCGCCATCCGCCGTCTTCTCTGTCACGGGCTCTTCCTCCGATTGTGTTGCGGACTGTTGCTGCGGACGGGGTTGGCCCTACCCGCCGAAGCACCGGAGCAAGCGCGTCGCGCACAGTTGTCGCGCTGTGACATTCGTTTCACGGTCGCCACTGTCGGGGAACCGTCACGGTGCGTGCGAAAGATCATCCTCTTCGTCGTCGCCTTCTCTGTGACCCTCGGGGTCATCGGCATCGCCTGCGTCCCCCATCCGGTGGGACCGGCCCGGAGGTACGGCACCTATCAGGGCAAGGCCGTGACGACGGCCGAGGGAGCCGTCTCCGCGACCCAGACGGTGCTGCTGACGGCGACCGCGGCCGTGTCCCACCAGCT
>JAUTXA010000060.1 GCA_030838265.1 Actinomycetota bacterium
CCCGAGCACTCGAGGAGATGGCCGAAGGCCACGCCCGCGGCCAGGCGATCCCAATCGTCCCAGGCCCATCCGAACTCGTGGATGAGGGGCGCGGCGAAGAGCGACGCGTCGGCCACTCTTCCCGTGATGACGATGTC
Organism: Actinomycetota bacterium; assembly: GCA_030838265.1. Classification (GTDB taxonomy): domain Bacteria; phylum Actinomycetota; class Acidimicrobiia; order Acidimicrobiales; family BP-101; genus BP-101. The sequence goes on from JAUTXA010000060.1 coordinate 138, forward strand.
GGCCCCGAGGGCGAGGGCGTCGACGATGGGACGGGCCCCGATGTAGGCCGAGGCGAAGAGGGCGTCACCGGGCAGTCCGAGCTCGCTCGCCCGACCCCTGACGTCGTCGCCCACGACCGTCGCCACCTTCAACCCTGACGCGCCCGCCGCCTTCAACGCGCCGACGACGGCCCGTCCCGCCGCGACCGGGTTTATGCCGCCGGCATTGGTGATGAGCTTCGTCCGCCCGTCGAGCAGGTAGGGCAGGGCCTGGTGGACGTAGAGGGGCAGGTCGCGCGTGTAGCCGAGCGACTCGTCGCGCTGGCGGTCCTTCTGGAGGATGGCGAGGGTCAGCTCGGCCAGCGCCTCGCACACCAGGTAGTCGACGCCAGCTTCGAGCACGGCACCCACCGGAGCGTGGCCGTCGCCGTAGAAGCCCTGCCCGCCGCCGAGGGTGACGGTCACCGCGTCACCGTGGCGGCGGTGGTCGTCGTCGAGCCCGACGCCTCGGCCATGGCCTGGCTCAACGCCGTCTCGACGGCACCGACCATGGCCTGGGGCGGGCGGTTGGCCAGGAAGAGCCGGAACTCGGCGACCCCGTCGGCGGGACGGCCCTTGTCCTTCCAGAGCATCATCCCCCGGAAGAAGTGGGCGTCGGGGTAGCTCGGGTCGGCGGCCACCGCCCTGTCCTCGAACGTGAGACCGATGTCGTTGAGCCCGGCCAGACGGACCAGCCAACCCCGGTAGGCCAGGGCCTCGACGTTGTTGGGATCGGCCTTCAGCACCTGGTCGTAGAGCTTCACCGCCTCGAGCACTTTGCCGGAGCCGTAGAGCGAGCGGGCTTGGGCCAGGCGATCGCTGCCGCCAAGGTCGATCGAGCCGGAAGCCGACTGGCCGGGCAGTCGATCGCCGGAGCTGCGGGCCACGAGAAGACCGGCGATGACCGCGAACACGACCACACCCGCGACCCAGCCGATGGTCTTGAAGGGGGACGGGCCGCGCCGGGCCGATGGCGCGGCTGGCGCGCGCCCAGTGGCCGGCCCATCCGTCATGGCCCGCAGGACGGCGGCGGCCCGGGAGGTGTAGTCGTCCTCGTCGATGTCACCGGCGGCCCGCTCGGCGTCGAGGTCGCGCAGCGAGGCGAGGAGGAACTCGCGCTGGTCAGCCAGCGAGGCCTGGTCGGTGTCCATCACCGTCATCCTCGCAGCGCCTGGTCGACGAGGGCCCGGTCGGCGTCGGTGGGGTGCAGGGCGGGGCGATCCTTCCAGCGCCGGAACATGACGCCCAGGAACACCGCCCCGCAGATAAGGGCGACCACGGGCAGGACCCACACCAAACCGGCCACACCCGAGGCGGGAGGCTTCAGGAGGATGTCGCGTCCGTAGCGCGAGGCCAGGAAGGCCCGAATCTCTCCGTCGCTCTGGCCCAGCACGACGCGGCGGCGAATCTCGATGCGGATGGCGGCGGCCGCCTTGGCGTCGGACTCGGCGGCCGACAGCTCGCGACATGTCGGGCAGCGCACCTGCGAGGCCACGTGGTTCACCCGTTGGGTGACGGTCGGGTGGCTGTTCTTCCGTCCCGCACCGAGCGACAGGGCCACGACCACGACGACGAGCAACGCCAGCCACGGCGCCCACCTCCGAAGGAAGCCGGTCACGCCGTCACGCTCCGCGCTTGGCCTTGGCGATGAGCGCCTCGAGCCCGGTGGCGTTCACCTGGCCGACGATCTTGCTGATGACGAAGCCGTTGGGGTCGATGAGGAACGACTCGGGCGGGCCTCGCACCCCGAAGTCGAGGGCGACCTGCCCGTTGGGGTCGTCGACGATGGGCCAGTCGCCACCGCTCTTGGCCATGAAGGCACGGGCGTTGCCCGCGGTGTCGTCGAAGATGACGCCGACGACCTGGGCGTCGCCGAGCTGGGAGTGGCGGGCCGTGAAGCGGAGCAGCTCGGGGTGCTCCTCGTGGCACGGCACGCACCACGAGGCGAAGAAGTTCACCAGCACGTAGCGCCCGTGAAGGTCGGCCAGCCGCACTGTCGACCCGTCGAGCGCCTTGCCGCTGAGGTCGGGGGCGGGATGACCGAGCAACGGGCTGCGGGCCAGGGCGGCCTCGGCCGACGGACGGGTGGCGAGGACGTAGACGAGGACGGCGACGGTCACGCCGACGACGACGGCGATGATGGCCGCCGTGTGGCGTCGGGGCTCGGCATCGATGACGTCGTCCGTCGTCGGCGCCACCTCTTCGTGCGCGTCGGCCCGCGTCATGCGCCGGGGACGGTTGCGATCTCGGGGATCGAGTCCGGCGCCTCGACCTCGTCCGCCCGCGCCGATGGGACGGGAGCCGAGGCGGCGTCGGTGGGACGGCGGCGGCGACCGGGCAGGACCGACAGGATCGTGCCGATGGCCATGATCCCGCCGCCGATCCAGAGCCAGAGGACGAGGGGCTTGATGACGACGCCGATGACCGCGCTGCCGCCCCGCTTCTCGGGCGAGGTCACGAGGGTGAGGTAGACGTCGTTGAACCCGCCCGTCCGCACCGACGGCGTGCCGATGGCTTGGGTGGCGAACGGGTACTGGCTGAGCGACGGCGTGTAGACGCGGCCGTCGTCGATGCGCACTCGCGCCTTGGTCGAGAGGCGGTTGGGGTAGCGGACGTCTTCGGTGCCGAGGTAGGTCACGGTGTGGCCGGCGAGGTGGGCCGACTGGCCGGGGTTCAGACGGAACTCGGCCCTATGGGCATACGAGGCGCTCGCCGCGAAGGCCACGGCGATGACGACCACGCCGAGGTGGACGATCATCCCGCCGTTGGCTCGTCCCAAGAGACCGCGCACTCCCTGCCGGCGGGCCGAGAGCACCAGTTGGCGCAAGGCTGCACCGGCCGCGAACCCGCCGAGCCCGAAGGCGGCCAAGGGGGCGAGGCCACGCAAACCGAGAGCGACGCACGCGACGAGAGCGAGCCCGCCACCCCACGCCGGCCACTGGAGCCGGTGGCGCAGCAGCTCGGTCGACGCCTTGCGCCACGGCAACGCCGGCGCCACCGCCATCAGAAAGAGCAGGGCGAGGGCGACCGGCGTGGTCATGCGATCGAAGTAGGGACGGCCGACCGAGATGCGCTGGCCGTTGACGGCCTCGGTGATGAGGGGGAACACCGTCCCCAAGAGCACGACGAAGGCGAAGGCGCCGAAGAGCAGGTTGTTGGCCAGGAAGGCGCCTTCGCGTGACACCGGCGAGTCGATGGCGCCGGGCGATCGCAACCGGTCGCCGCGCCACACGATGAGGCCGACGCCGACGAGCACGACGAGGCCGAAGAAGGCGAGGACCAGCGGCCCGATCGACGACTGGCTGAAGGCGTGCACCGAGTCGAGGACACCGGAGCGGGTGAGGAAGGTGCCGAGGATGGTGAGGCTGAACGTGGCGATCAGCAACGACAGGTTCCAGACCCGCAGCATCCCCCGCCGCTCCTGCACCATCACGGAGTGGATGAAGGCGGTGCCCGTCAGCCAGGGAAGGAAGGACGCGTTCTCGACCGGGTCCCAGGCCCAGAAGCCGCCCCACCCCAACACCTCGTACGACCACCACGCGCCGAGGATGATCCCGACGGTGAGGAAGCCCCAGGCGAAGAGGGTCCAGCGCCGTGTCTCGACCAACCAGCCCTCGCCCAGCCGGCCGGTGATGAGCGACCCGACGGCGAAGGCGAAGGGCACCGTGAAACCGACGTAGCCGAGGTAGAGCATCGGCGGATGGAAGGCCATGAGCGGGTGGTTCTGGAGCAGCGGGTTGGGGCCGGGGCCGTCGAAGCCGAGGGGGACGGACTGGGTGCGGAAGGGGTTGGCCGGCCCCAGCATCAGCCCGAAGAAGAAGAGGGCGACGACGAAGCCGGTGACCATGGCCCATCCGAAGAGCGGGTCGTCGACGCGTTGGCGGAAGCGGATGGCGATGGCCGTGAGGTAGCCGGCGAGGATGATCCCCCACAGCAGGATCGACCCTTCGAGGGCCGACCACATCCCCGCCACCGTGTAGAGCAGGGGCGTCGACCGGCTGTTGTTGTTGGCCACGAACCGCAGGCTGAAGTCGTGGGTGATGAGGGCGTGCTGCATGGCGCCGACCGCGAGCAGGGCGCCGGCCAGGATGAGGAACGTGTAGCCCCGTCCGCTGCGGACGAGATGGGGACGGCCCTTCACCAGCCCGGTGGCGAGGGTGGCGATGCCCAGAAGGGCGGAGAGGAAGGCGAGGAGGACACCCGCCTGCCCGATGACGGCGTTCATGGCTATTGGGAGTAGTCCGTGACCCGGCTCGGGTTCTTGGTCCGGTAGTCAGACGTGTGCTTCACCATGATCTTGTCGCTCTCGAACCGGTTGGCGCCCTTGGCCCAGTGGCCCTCGAGGACGACGGGGATCCCGGGCCGGAAGAGGGCGGGCTGGTTGCCCCGGTGGATGACGTTGACGTTGACGGCCTTGTTCTCGATGGTGAAGGCGGTGGCGCTGCCCGCGTCGTGGACGGAGTTCGGGACGACGATGCCTTCGATGCGGAAGGTGCGCGTGCCGAGCGAGGCTCGCTGGGCCACGGCTTCGTCCGCCGTCTTGAAGTACACGGTCGCGTTGCCCAGGCCCTTCCAGATGAGGAAGGCCAACGCCGCGATCACGATGGCCCCGACGAGCCAGCCTCGCTGGGTCGCCGTCACGGGGCCTCCCCCTCGGTTTTGGCACCAGAATTGGTCGTCCTGGGAGCCAATTCTGGTGCCAGAACCTTCGAGAGGGCGCGGGATCGGGCCATCAGGCGAAGGGTGTAGACGGCGAGGGTGGCGAGGGTGACGCCGTAGCCGAGCGAGACGTAGCCGTTCATGGACGGGCAGCCAGCTCGAGGCCTTCGGCCCGGCGCTCCTCGAGGGCGATGTCGAGGCCTTCGATATCGGCCCGCTCCTCGAGAACGGCGAGCCGGAAACGGTGGAGGGTGAGCCAGGCGTAGACGAGGCCCATGGCCACGAAGCCCACGAGCATGGCGGCGATGAAGGCGCCGTCGAGGGACTTGCCCGGGCTGAGCTGGGCCAGCGACGCGCCCTGGTGCAGGGTGCGCCACCACGTCACCGCGTAGTGGTCGACCACCACGGCGGGGACGAGGATCAGGGCGGCGACGGCTGAGATGGTCGAGCGCCGGCTCAGCTCCATGGGCACCCGGCGCAGGGCGAGGTAGCCGAGGACCAAGAAGAAGAGGATTGCCGTGCTGGTGAGGCGGGCGTCCCATACCCACCACACGCCCCAGGTGGGCCGGCCCCAGATCGATCCCGTGGCGAGGGTGAGGGCGGTGAAGACGGCCCCGACCTCGGCCGAGGCACCGGCCAACAGGTCCCAGCGGCGTTGGCGGGTGCGGGGCCACAGGTAGAGGGCGCTGGCCAGAACAGTGACGGCGTAGGCCACGTACTCGGTGGTGGCGATGGGCGGATGGATGGCGATCATCCGCGAGTAGGGACCTTGCTCGGTCGACAGCGGCAAGCTCAGGCCCAGGACAACGGTGGTGGCGAGGGTGAGGGCGGCGAGCACGCCGAGGAAGAACGAGCCGCGGGAGCCAATGCCCGCCGGCGTCTCGGTTGTCGTCATGCTTCCTCCAAGAGGGGTCCGTAGCCGAGGACCCCAGCGGCCAGGTAGATCACGGCGAAGACGGCCAGGAGGCGCAGCCACGGCCACCCGTCACCCGGGGCTCCCGACAGCGCCGCCTCCCATGCGCGGGTGGCAGCCAGCAGCACCGGTGCCACGACCGGCAGCAGGAGGAGCGGCAGAAGGGTCTCCCGCACCCGCAACCCGGCGGCGAGCACGCCGTAGACCGTACCGGCCGCCGCCAGCCCCGCGGTCGCGGCCAGGCAAGTGCCGAGCAGCAGGACGGGGCCGTGCAGATGGGCTGAGTAGAGCACCACGATGCCGATCCCGAGCAGGATCTGGAGGCCGACGAGCTCGAGGGCCACGGCCGCCGCCTTGCCCAGGAAGATGCCGGCGGGGTCGAGGCCCGAGAGGCGCAGGCCGTCCCGTCCGGCGTCGTCGGCCTCGACGGCGTAGCTGCGTTGGGTGGCGAGGAGGCTCGAGAAGAGGACGGCGACCCAGAAGAGCCCAGGCGCGGTGCGAGTGAGGATGCCGCGGTCGGGGTCGAGGGCGAAGGCGAAGAGGACGAGGACGAGGACGGCGAAGGGCGCCACCTGGTTGAGCGTGACGCGGGAGCGAGCCTCGATGCGCAAGTCCTTGCCCGCGACCAAGGCGGCGTCACGCCACATGGACGGGCTCTTTGGCTGGCCGGGTCGCGGTCGCGGACTCGGAGGTCGGGCTCTGCACCTGGCCGCCGGCGACCGTGACGGTGCGGTCGGCCAGGGCTTGGGCCCGCTCGAGCTCGTGGGACGCCAAGAGGACGGTGGCGCCCCGCTGTGAAGCCTCACGGACGATGTCGTCGGTGAGATCGCGTCCGCCCGCATCGAGGCCGGCGTGGGGCTCGTCGAGGAGCAACAGCTCGGGGGCGCGGGCCACCAAGACGGCGAGGGCGACGCGGCGACGCTGGCCAGCCGAGAGACGGCTGACACTGAGATTGCGGAGGCGTCCGTTCAGGTCGAGACGCTCGAGAGCGGCGTCGATGCGGCTGGCGTCCACACCGGCCGCCTTCACTGCGAAGTGGACGTTGTCGGCCACGGTCAGCTCGTCGTAGAGGAAGCCGGCGTGACCGAGGAGGCCGACCCGGCGGCGAATGGCGCGGGGTTCCCGGCGCAGATCGTGACCCAAGACGTCGGCCTCGCCGGAAGCGATGGGGACCAGGCCGGCGCAGGCCCGCAGCAGGGTCGTCTTACCCGCGCCGTTGGGTCCCTGGAGAGCGACGACCTCACCGAGTTCGACGTCGAGATCGACGCCGGCGAGAGCGGGGAAGCGGCCGAGAAGGGAGACAACAGCGCGAAGACGGACAGCAGAAGCCATGAGCGGTCCCTCAACGGTACTGGCGGTGGGCCAGTATGGGCCACGTGGGAAAGCACTCCAAGGGCGCCAATCCGGATGCCGTTTCCCGTCCTCCGTTGAGTCGCGGCCGCCGGCTGATGGCCGGTCTGGGCCACGCCCTCATCCGGATGGGCGTGCTGATCCTGCTCTTCGTGGCGTACCAGCTGTGGGGCACGGGCCTGGCCGAGGCCAGCAGCCAGCGCCACCTCAAGGACACGTTCAAGACCGTCCTGGCCGCGCCCCGGTCGACCACGTCGACGAGCGGCGGCAGCGCACCGACGACGGTGTTCGAGGCGCCTCCGGCCGCGCCCGAAGGTGATGCCACCGCCATCATCAAGATCCCCCGCATCTCGATCGAGAAGGCCGTGGTCGAGGGGGTCGGCGTCTCGAACCTCAAGAAGGGGCCGGGCCACTACCCCGGCACCCCGATGCCGGGCCAGCCCGGCAACGCCGCCATCGCCGGCCACCGCACGACCTACGGCGCGCCCTTCTTCCGCCTCGACGAGATGAAGCCCGGCGACCCCATCTTCGTCACGACGACGCAGGGGAAGTTCCGCTACGAGGTGACCGGGCTGCAGGTCGTGAGCCCGCGCGCCACCAACGTCCTCGACAACACGCCCGACAACCGGCTCACCCTCACCACGTGCGAGCCGCGGTTCAGCGCCGCCCGGCGGCTGATCCTCACTGCTTCGTTGAAGGGGCCCGCGGCCGAGGCTGCGCCCACGCCGGTGACCACGCCGAACCGGTCGGGTGGGCTCGACCAGGAGGCTGCGGGGTTGTCCGGTCGCTCGACCGCCACCCGTCCCGCCATCGCCTGGGGGTTGCTGGCCGCCCTGATCTGGCTCGTGACCTACGTGGTCGGACGGAGGTTGAAGAAGGGGAAGGGCCACCGCCGCTGGCCGGCCTACCTCGTCGGCGTGGGTCCCTTCGCCGTGGTGCTGTTCGTGTTCTTCGAGAACTTCGCTCGGCTGCTACCCGCCAACTTCTGACCCGGCGTCGTCCGCATTTGGCCGTGGTTTTCGGCGCTATTGCGGAAAACCACGGCCGAATGCGGTTCGCCCTCGGCCACTACATATTCGCGGGTCTGCGTGGGCGCTGCTGAGCGCGCCGCGACACAATTCCACGGTGGGTTTGGCAATTACTCTCGGCGTTCTCGCGATCTTGGTCGTCGGCCTCATCACGGCCGAGATTGTCTTCGTCAATCGGGAAATGCGGATTCGCGGCCGGAGTCGTCGGAGGCGGGTTGTTCTGATCGCGCTGCTGCTGTTCGTCCAGCCGGTGGGCCTTGTCGTGTGGCTACTCGATCGGGACAACCACCCCGGAGACCCGATGCCGCCCAGCGACTCCGTTCGGCCCGAGGCCGGCGACCGAGGGCCAGCGTTTAGCGACATGCTCCTGTGGCCGAAGCAGGTGCAACAACGGCTGGCCGACAGAACAGAGGCGTTTCGTCTCGGCTACCCCGCCAGTGCACCGTGCAGCGTACGAGGGACAGCACGAGGCGTGCCCAAGCGTTGGCAGGCGGGTTATCTGAGGATTGGAGATGGCCGCCTGATGTGGTGGCGACACTTCAGTCGCCGCCGTCAGCCGGGATTCACCCTCGATCCCCGTCGTTTAGCGGTCACGCGGTATCGGAGCGTGCGTACTTTCGAGACCCTGGTGGTGAGCGGCCGATGTGGGATCGCTTGTTGCGACGAGGACAGTGGCGGTCGCATCGAGATTGCCTTCCGCTACGTGAGTGACCTGCGAGCGTTCGCAGCCGCGCTTCGTGAGCCACCGCCCGCTCCGCCGAGGCTGGATCACCCCTGGCGTGCTGCGACCGTCCAGGCGCTTCTCCTTGGCGGCATGCTCGGCGCTGGAGGGCTCGCCTACCCCCAAGCTCGGGTGTTGCCGCTGGCACCTGTACTGGCTGTCGTGGTTCTCATGACGCAGGGTCGGGCGCTGTCTCACTCGATGACTGAGTGAGGGAGTCTCAGCGACGTGCCGTTAGAGGATCTGGCGGGAGCGGGCGAGTTGGGCGGCTAGGTCGGCAGGGAGTTGATCGAGCACCGGCTCGGCGGGGGCGCGGCCGCTGACGGCTTCGACGAACTCGAGGGCCGAGCCTCCCTGGGCGACGTCGTCCACTGTGCCGGCCTCGACGACCACGTTTCGGTCGATCCGTACGCGTAGAGCTCGGCCCGGCAGGTCGTCGAAGGCAACGGACGCGTCGATTGCGTCGTCGGGACCATCGCCAACCGAATCGACGTCATCGAGGACGCCGCCTTGCGCCCCGCCGAGGAAGAGGGTGAAGGCCGCGGCCGTGAGCAGCTCGTCCTCCTCGACCGGCACGGTCTGCCCGAGTGGAAGGAGGATGTCGCGCTCGTGTAGCCACGAGTCCCAGAGGGCGTGCGATGTGATCACGCTCACCGGCATGTGCCCGAACGGCGACTCACTCACCAACGACCACTCGTCGTCGCCGATGCCGTCGAGGGCCGCGGCCAGCTGCTCGGTCGACGCCGCGATGGCCTCGAGAGCCTCGCCCGACCCCTTCTCGCGCGTCGGCGCGATGAACTCGTCCGGGCTCGTCGTCGGGTCGAAGCCGCGGAGAAAGGCCGTGGGCTCGGGGTTGGTGCGGCCCTGCAACGTCAGCGCCCAGAACCCGTCAGCCGACACGAGATGCTGCACGACGTCCTTGGCGTTCCACGCGTCACAGCGCGTCTTCGCCGCCCATTGCTCCTCACTCAGTCCGGCCAGCGCGTCGAGAAACCGCTTCCGGTGCCGGCGGAACGAGTCCGTCGGCGCACCGAGGCCGTCAAGGGCGAAGTGGCGATCATGACCGTAGAACTGGCGAAGCGGGCGAGGGCTCACGGCGCCGAAAGTAGCCGGGAGGCGTAACCGGGATCCAGCACGACGAGCAGCCTGAGACCTCTGCGTCCAAGTCGAGAAGAGGCAGGATGTCGGGTGTGGAGGACCGCCGGGAGACGACCACTCTTCGAAGCCCAAGGATCAAATGGGTCGGCATCGCCTTAACGGTGGCGGCAGCCGGAAGCCTGGTCTTCGATTTGGTGCTTCCGGGACGGATGGTGGTCCCTCATCCGGCCCTCCAGCATTTCGCCGCGTTGGTCCTTGGGCTCCTCGTGCTGCGTATCCGTTGCGTGGTCAGTGACGCCGGTATCGAGGTCGTCAACTTCGCTCGTCACGAGTGGCTCGAGTGGTCGCTGATCGATTCGTTCTCCACCCGCAAGTTGTGGTTGCGGACTCGAATCGAGGTGACGCTCAACGACGGATCGGTAATCAACATCGAGGCGCTCGAGTCGAACGGGAAACAGGGCTTGCCGGTTCAGCTCGCTGCGCCGAACTTTCGCCAAGCCGACTGACGGGTGACACCGAGCGCCGATCCAACTTGGTCCCACGAGTAGCCGCACTCACGACAGAGCCTGACGGCCTCGGCCAACTTGGCGTCGAGTCGGCGTCGGGCGTCGGAGAGCCCCATGGCGACGAGGCCGGGATGCATCTCGTCATCGATCTCACGGAGATCGTTCGGCAGGTTCAGCCGCATCACCCACGTCCCGGAGCGGAACCCGGCGTCGATGGCGTGGGCTTTTCGCTCCCGACTGTCGCTCTTCTTGTGGTCGATCCAGATGGCGGCGGGGTCGCCCGCTCCGTTGAGCTCCCAAGCCCACTCGGGGACCTTGTCGAACGCGGCCTTGAGCGCCTTCTTGTCGGCTTTGGAGGAACTAGGAGTCATGTCAGCAGATGCTGACAGAGCCTCGCCCTGCTGTCAACATGTGCTGACGCGGCACGCGTTGGCCCACACCCGGCGGCAAGCCATTGCCCCCTTGATCATCCTCGGGTTGGTGGCGCTCAGCTGCTCGGGGAACAGAGAAGCGAATCGAGCTTCTATGCCGCCGTCTCCACTCGACGGTCGAGGACGACGATGATGGCGATCGTCGCCGCCAGTGCCAGCAGGGCGAAGAGAAGGCCAGCGGCCTGAGCGGCACCGGCTTTCGGAGACTGAGCGACGGTCCGCACCCGGAAGCGATCGAAAGCCAGCTGGCTGGCGAGCATGAACGCGACCATGGCCTTCGGCTCCCACCGACGTCGGGCCACGACCGGAAGGGCCCGGATGTAGAGGGCCCAGCCGATGAGGACGATCGTCGCCTCGATCGCGAAGTCAACAAGACGGAAGTGCGGCACGTGATCGAACATGCCGACGAAGGTGGCGCCGGGCCAGAGCTGCACGCCAGTGACGAAGTCGAGCACGAGGTGCGACAGAGCCAGGAAGCAAATGGCGGCGGCCATTCGCCGGTCGTGCCACCTTCGGTACGCGAGGGCATACGCCGTCATGGCCGCCAGCGGGGCGAGCGGAA